>NZ_JAUBPS010000024.1:0-88695 GCF_036700865.1 Microcoleus sp. S13C4 | reverse complement strand
CGCTGGCATTTATAATTATGAACTTTCTTTAAAGACTAAATTAGAGATCGCCTGAGACTTTCGCAAGAGGTCTATTACTTTAGGCAGTTACTAATTACCAATTATCCCCAAAATGAATCTTCCGAAACAAGCACCTAATTGGTCGATCGCCCTAGTGTTAATTATCGGCGTTTTAGCCGTCTCAACTTCCTCAATCTTAATTCGGCTGGCTAACTTTTCAGCAGGGGCGGGCGGTTTGGGTTTCAGTCTGGTACTCGCGGCCTCTCGCCTGACTTTATCTGCTTTAATTCTGGTTCCGGCTTGGCGGAAAATTCAGTGGAACGCCCTGCAACCGGGAGCTCGGCGCTATGCTGCTGCTGCGGGTTTGTGTCTCGCCCTGCACTTTGCCCTCTGGATTACCTCACTTTCTTATACTTCGATCGCCGCCTCGACTGCTCTTGTCACCACTAATCCTGTGTGGGTAGCGCTGTTGTCGCGCTTCTGGTTCGGGGAAAAACTCAGCAAAATATCGATCGCTGGCATTACTATAGCGCTTGCTGGGGGAATGGCGATCGCTCTGGGAAGCGCGGGCGCAGCTAATGCTGGCAGTAGCCAACTGCTTGGCGATTTCCTGGCTCTGACTGGTTCCTGGGCTGTCAGCTTGTATTTGCTGCTGGGCCGGGAAGCTCAGCGGCGGGGACTGGGAATTGGTGGCTATATCGCGATCGCCTATACTGTTGCTGCGATCGTCCTGCTGCCTCTCCCCTTCGCCTTCGGCACTACTTATACTAATTACCCAGACATTGTATATTTTTATATTTTGTTAACGGCCGCTTTGCCTCAGTTAGTCGGCCACACCATTTTGAACTGGGCCGTAGTGCAGATTTCCCCAACTCTGGTAACTCTTGCCATCTTGTTTGAACCGGTTGGGGCGAGTTGGTTGGGTTATTTGCTGTTTGGGGAAGTGCCGGCGCCGGCGGTACTCGCAGGTGCTGCGGTGCTGCTGTTGGGGGTAGCAACCGCTACCGTCGGAGCAAAAAAAATTACTGTCAACAGTTAAGAGTTAACATTTTTCAACATTGCCACTACTGTTGCCGTGAGTCAGAATAAAACAGATTAGGGCTTAAAAACAAAAATAACTCGTCGCTTAAATATTGGTTCCAAACTATCAAATGTCTGACTCATCACTAATGACTAATGGACTAATGATACTCGGGTGCCTTTCGGAGAATAAAATTATGCTGCCAGAACAACTACAGCGGATCATCGGCTACTTTATCGAAGAAGCCACAGAACAGATCCAAATTATCGAACAAGGCTTGCCAGATCTGCAAAATACCGTGTCAGCTCCCCAAAGAATACACCAGCTCATCCGAGCCTCGCACTCGATTAAGGGGGGAGCAGCTATGCTCGGATTTAGCAGCATTCAGCGCATTGCTCATCGTTTGGAGGATTATTTAAAACTGCTCAGAGAATGTCCGATCGCCATTGATAGCAGGCTACAATCGCTCTTAACCGAAGTTTTTGATATTTTAGTAGCCCTCGTGTCCAAGGTTTCTAAGGGTTTTGGGCTCAACCACGAAGACGCAAACCAAATGCTCTCCCTCGCCGAACCGGTTTTTGACGAACTCGACGCTTACCTGAGATTGCGAATTCCCACTCGCCTGACTGTGAGAGCTACTACGGACGAACATATTCACGTTTTCTCCGGTTACTGCACCTCCCTGAGCGAATTTTCCTCCGCCATTGCTTCGCGCGTCGGTTTGCTGGGAGGCACTATTACCCGCCACGAGCAGGATAGCCAGGGCATACGCCTTTGTATTGACATTTACCTACCCCCTT
The DNA here is from genome assembly GCF_036700865.1 of Microcoleus sp. S13C4. Taxonomy (NCBI): domain Bacteria; kingdom Bacillati; phylum Cyanobacteriota; class Cyanophyceae; order Oscillatoriales; family Microcoleaceae; genus Microcoleus; species Microcoleus sp. S13C4. The sequence goes on along the minus strand of NZ_JAUBPS010000024.1, from coordinate 86,874 downwards.
ACACTAGGATCGAAAACATCCGCCAAGGTGTCGAACTCTCCGGCGCTATTATCGGGACTGTTCAGACGCAGCGCGACTTTTCGCTGCTGGCGACTGCGGATTATCCGGTTTACCAAAGTGCGATCGAACCTCCCGCAATTTGCGTCGGATGTCGCTACTATTACGGCAGAAGCGACGGCGGCTACCTGCTCAATTGCACGATCCATCCCCGCGGCCCGGAAACAGAAGATTGTCGCGATCGCGAACCGGAATAACCGCTGAAAACTCAGCCCTGGGAAGTACGATTTGGCACCAGAAAAACTTTCTCCTGAAACCAATATTTTCCCTCACACCTTTCACATTAACCCCTGCCATTTTTTTGAGTTTCTAGAGAACTAAATCCTTCTTCCTTCTGAAAGCTCCCGTAAAAACTGATACCGCCACTCGAATTAATTGCATCATGCTTGCAGGATGAGCGATCGCCCAGACATTGATTGTCAGACAAGTGATTCCCATCACTAACAAGATGTATGTCGGAGGCATTACTACCCCGATCGCGAACCAGCTAAAAACGTGAAATATCATTGCTGTAGCCCAAAGGCTGGCGACCATTACAGACGCCCAAATTTGCATTCGAGGTCGGTTTATTCCTGTCAAAATCACTGTCTGCAAAGTAGTCAGCAAGTTTGCCGGAACTAAAAAGGCACAGATAGCTATGCAGTGGGTATGAGAAAACTCGATAACTGTATTGAAGTCGATCATCAGTCTAATTGTCGGGCCTGTTGGGTATACTTAAAGAGCTTAGCGTGACTTGACTTTCAGAGCTTGTCACCCTTACTTTAACTTAATATTTCAGTAAGTAGGCCGGTCTGAAGGCACAGTTTTCTCCCCCTTGTTATGCTGGCAAAATTATACCACAAATTTAATATATGTGAAAAAATATTAAACATACTTGAAGAATGACAACAATTGCTGCCATAATTAACATCTGGGAGCGAACCTATAGAAGCTCCAAGTCCGTTAAATATCTAGAAGACCCGCGCAGGTGCAGCAGCAACACAACGGTAGGCTAATTTTCGACTCAATCATTTTGGACTCGCTGATTATCGGATGATTGATGGTCAGCTTCCATCAAGGGCTCAAGCTGTTAGGCGATCGAACAATATGATATTTTTAGGGAAAAGCTAATTTAATCTCGTATATAAAATCAATAGCACCATTTAGAAACTTTACAGCGGAAGATAAAGAAAATGGATCAACAAATCACAATTCCCGCACTTGAAGAAGTTGACTTGACCAACTGCGACAGAGAACCTATTCATATATCGGGGCACATTCAGCCACACGGAGTGCTACTTGTTGTACGAGAACCTGAACTAGAAATACTGCAAGTCAGCAAAAACACGCAAGATTTGTTAGGAGTAGATCCCGAAAGTGCGATCGGTCGAAATTTGAGCTTATTCTTCAATCGAGTTCAACTAAAAAAACTCAAGCTTTGTTTGTGTAATGAAAACTTAAAAACCGTTAATCCCATTAAACTCTCGGTCATAAACAAAGGTAAATATTTAGAATTTGACTGCATCCTCCACCGAGTAGAAGAAGTATTGATGGTCGAGTTGGAATTAGCCACCAGCCCCGAAAATCTTTCTGTTTTTAGTTTTTATCATTCAGTGAGAGCCACGGTCAGCAAAATTCAAAGCGCCCAAAATCTCAAGGAATTATCTCAAATAACTGTAGAAGAAGTCAGAAAAATATCGGGTTTTGATAGAGTGATGGTCTATCAATTTGACCACGAAGGCAACGGCGCTGTGATCGCTGAAGACAAAGCAGAAATGCTGAGTGCTTTCTTAGGATTAAACTACCCCAGTTCAGATATCCCCAAACAAGCCCGACAACTGTATACGTTAAATTGGCTGAGGTTAATCCCAGATATTAATTATCAACCCGTCCCCCTTGTGTCAGGAAACAATGTTGTTACCACCCAGCCCCGAAACCTCAGTTTCAGCGTGTTGAGAAGCGTGTCTCCCATTCACATAGAATACCTGCAAAATATGGGCGTTGCAGCTTCGATGTCAATCTCGTTAATCAAAGATAAAAAACTGTGGGGATTGATTGCTTGCCACAATTATACACCAAAATACCTCAACTATGAATTGCGCGCCGCCTGCGAATTTATCGGGCAAGTAATGTCCTTAGAACTGCAATCAAAAGAAGGAAACGAAGACTACGACTACAAACTACACTTGAAATCGATTCAAACCAAGATTTTTGAAGACATATCCACCTCCGACAACTTGTCACAAGTGTTAGGTAAATGTCAGGATAATTTGCTAGAAGCAGTCAACGCGCAGGGAGCCGCAATAGTATTTGGAGACAATTGCTATCGAGTCGGGCAAACACCTCAAGGAGAATCCCTCACATACTTAACTCAGTGGGTGCAAAAGCATTTAAATAAAGAAATTTTTTATACAGACTCGCTCACCAAATGCTATCCTGAAGCGGAGGAATTTAAAGACACGGCCAGCGGCTGTTTAGCTATAGCAATATCGCCGACTCAGAAAATATACGTTTTGTGGTTTCGCCCCGAAGTAATTAAGACCGTAAATTGGGCGGGCAACCCCAACAAACCACTTGAAACCGATGAAGAGGGCAACCCTCGACTGTCTCCTCGGAAATCCTTCGAGCTGTGGAAAGAAAATGTGAGGTACAAATCGTTGCCTTGGAAACAATGCGAAATAGACGCTGCATTGGAACTGAAAAAAGCAATGATTAATATAGTGCTGTGCCAAGTCGATAAACTCGAAAAATTAAATACCGCACTAGAAGCATCAGTCGCCCGAGAACGGGAAAAAAGTGCGAATTTAAAAACAGCGATGTCCGAGCTTAAGCGGGCGCAAACTCAATTGGTGCAAAGCGAAAGAATGTCAAGTTTGGGACAGTTGGTGGCGGCGGTAGCTTATGAAGTCACTAACCCGATTAACTTCATCTACGGCAATCTTAGCTATGCCAACGAATACAGTCAAAAAATGATTAATTTATTGCAGCTTTACGAGCAGCACTATCCGTCGCGTTCGCCAGAGATTCAAGCACAAATAGAAATAGCAGAATTAGAGTTTATAGTTGAAGACTTACCGAAGTTGCTGGGTTCAATGAAAGTAGGAGCTAACCGCATCCGCGAGATAGTTCAGTCGCTGCGAAATTTCTCTAGAATTGACGAAGCAGAGATTAAACCAGTTGACATTCACGACGGATTGGACAGCGCTTTGTTGATTTTGAGCAACAGACTCAAACCGAAGCCCGATCGCCCCGCAATTCATCTCATCAAAGAATATGGCTGTCTGCCTTTGGTTGAGTGTTACGCAGTTCAAATCAACCAAGTATTTATGAATGTACTGGCAAATGCAATTGATGCTCTCGAAGATGCCTTTGTCAACAATAATTTATCGTCGCACGGCGGGAACAAAGAAGAGCCAGTTAAGTACGGACAAATTCGGATTGTGACTGAACTTTGTCCCGGAGAAAAAGCCGTAGCAGTTCGGATCAAGGACAACGGTTGGGGCATGGAAGAAAAAGTTCGCCATAAAATTTTTGAGCCGTTTTTTACCACAAAACAGGTGGGCAAAGGTGCGGGGATAGGTTTGGCGATTAGCCACGAAATTGCGGTAGAACAACACGGTGGCAAATTGACTTGCATTTCAGCCCCCGGAGAGGGAACCGAGTTGATTATTGAGATTCCCTTGAGCCAAACTCATCCTAAACCCATTGTGAAGTGAAAAAAGTTCGCGCTAGCGAATCTATGCCGAATGGTAGGGAATCGCCCAAATTCAAAAATCGAAAATTCGATTAAAATACAAAAGCAGCTAAGTAGATTTGAGCCAATTCAGAGGAAGCTAGTATGACTGAAAAAAAAACCGCCCAATGGGATGCCGGCCGGTTTCTCAAAACCTTGGCTTATTTCGGCGTCATTCCCTTCATTGGCAGCATTAGCTGGCTGCAACAACTCTTTGGAAGCAGCAGCAAAACTAAAAAAGACCAACCCAAACTGATACTGGTAGCCGGTGCCACCGGCGGCGTCGGGAAGCGAGTTGTCAAGCGGCTACAACAGCGGGGATATAAAGTACGCTGCCTCGTCAGAGATGCTAAAAGAGCAACAGAAATTCTCGACAAAAATGTCGAATTAGTCGAAGGAGATATCACTCTGCCAGAGACGCTAACACCGCTAGTAACCGAGGGCGTGGAAGCAGTTATCTGCTGCACTGGCACCAAAGTTCAACCAGTAGAAGGAGACACCCCAACCAGGGAAAAATACTATCAAGGCATCAAATTTTATATGCCGGAAGTTGTGGATGTTCCCGAAATAGTCGAATACAAAGGCCTTAATAATTTAGTCCAAGCTGTTCGCCGTCAGCTAATTCAAGCAGGCGACAAAACAATTTTTGACTTCACAAAACCCAGCCAAGATTTAAAAGAAACTTGGGGTGCCCTGGACGACATCGTGATGGGCGGCACTAGCGAAAGTTCGATCGTCCTCACAGACAATACAGCTATATTCACAGGCAATGTTTCTACTGCCAACTCGGGCGGCTTTGCTTCGGTGCGTACCCGCAACTTCGATCCTCCGATTAATCTCACAGGATTTAGCGGCCTCCACCTGCGCGTCAAAGGAGACGGCAAGCGCTACAAATTGATTGTCCGCAACGAAGCTAAATGGGATGGAATTGGCTATTGCTATTCGTTTGATACTGTTTACAATACCTGGATTACTATCACTGTTCCTTTTGATGAGTTAATTCCAGTATTCCGCGCCAAAACTGTTAAGGATGGCTCTAAATTTGATGGCAGCAGTATTTTTTCTTTTCAGTTAATGTTGAGCAAGTTTGAATATGATGGCGCGCTAAACCCGAAATTTACACCGGGTATTTTTCAACTTGAACTAGAATCTGTTAAAGCTTATCGGGGACAGACTTTGCCGCGATTTGTGATGGTGAGTTCGGCAGGAGTTACCCGCCCGGGCCGCCCGGGAATTAACTTGGAAGAAGAACCGCCTGCTGTCAGGATGAATGATATGTTGGGGGGGATTTTGACTTGGAAGTTGAAAGGGGAAGATTGTGTGCGATCGAGCGGCATACCTTATACTGTTGTCAGACCTTGCGCTTTGACTGAAGAACCGGGAGGCAAAGCTTTAATATTTGAGCAAGGAGACAATATTAGGGGCAAAGTCAGTCGGGAAGATATAGCAGAATTGTGCGTGGAGGCTTTGGAACAACCTCAAGCTTGCAACGTTACTTTTGAGGTGAAAGAGGGGGAAAATGCCAGTTCTCCCGGAGACTGGCAGGCTTTGTTTTCTGGAGTTAAATAACATATCGCACTTCTTAGTAAAATGAGGTACGCTTGGTGATTGGTAATTGGTAATTGCTAATTGAGAAAAAGGCTCTCGCCTGCCAGCATACCTCACTTCTTTGAGAAATGCTATGTGATAACCAATATTGAGTAAAATTAAATGAACCGCGAAGACGCAAAGGACGCGAAGGAAGAGAAAGAAAAAGATACAGTTCTTCCTTCGTGCTCTTGGCGTCTTCGCGGTTTAATCATTCCGATTCAACGGGATTTGGTATGATGAGTAAAACAATAACCAATAACTAATAACTAATTTATGTCTGTGAGTTTCTTGCGACGAAACCTGACTCCTTATTTGTTTTTGCTTCCGGCTTTGTTTATTTTGAGTTTGACTGTTTTGTGGCCGGCGGTGCAAGCTTTTTATTTGAGTTTTACTAATTACGAATATGATTTAACTCAAATGCCGCAGTGGGTGGGGTTGAAGAATTTTGAGAGGTTGTGGGGCGATCGCACATTTTGGCAAACTTTGACGAATACGCTGCTGTATCTCACCTGCGTTGTGCCTGTATTGGTTGTTCTACCGTTGGGAATGGCGATTTTGTGCAACCAAAAACTTAAGGGGATGAACTGGTTTCGAGCCGCATACTACACGCCGGCGGTGATTTCAATGGTTGTCGCCGGGATTGCTTGGAAATGGCTGTTTGCTGAGACGGGACTGCTGAATCAGTTGGGGGAATTATTGGGTTTACCTCCTGTTTCTTGGCTGGCTAATCCGAAGTTAGCAATCTTTAGCGTTATGGCAGTTACTATCTGGAAAGGATTGGGTTATTACATGGTGATTTATTTGGCAGGGCTGCAAGCTATTCCGGCTGAACTTTATGAGGCGGCTGCTATTGATGGTTCTGATGGTTTGGGAAAGCACTGGGATATTACTGTGCCGCTGATGAAGCCGTATCTAGTTTTGGTAGCGGTCATTTCGGCGATTTCTGCTACTAAGGTTTTTGAAGAAGTTTATATTATGACTCAGGGCGGGCCTCGCAATAGTTCTAAGACTGTTGTTTATTATCTTTACGAACGAGCTTTTAAGGATTTGGAAATTGGCTATGCTTGTACGATCGGGCTGGTTTTGTTTTTGCTAATTTTGGGTTTGTCGATTTTGCAAGTTAGCCTTCAGGGTTTGACTCGCAATGATTAAGATTTATGACTGATTAGAACTGACGCACTCCGGGCATCATAAACTCGGTTTCTAGTTCTCATTCCTGTGATTACTAGGATTTTGTTACATTCAGAAACCGGGTTTATTGGTCTAATTTATACTAATTTTAGATTGGAATCTCGAAGTAATGCGATCGCTCACGGCTTTGGGCAGGTCTTATTGGCGAAATCACAGCTATAAATATAGGGTTTCTGCCAGTTCAGAGGAATTTGCAATAAATCCCTGGTTCCGGTCATTCCCTGTCCCAGAAAGAGCAGCACAGCGATCGAGTTCAAGATGACATGGATAGTGCGCCAGCGATTTGAGCTGTCTTTGTAAATGTCTTGAACGATGGCAAGGGAGAAAACCATAATTAGCGCAGCGGTGATGCCAATGTAGTAGTGAGACCAATACCATTCATTGGTTAGCCGATAAACGCCATCTTGAGTGCCAAGAATCACCAAACCAGTACCTGTTAGGGTGGCAAATATGCCGCGCCATAAAGCGGGTGTAGCTCGATATAGCATGACCAAAGAGGCGATAGTTGCAACAAACATCAGCACAATGAAAATGACCTGAAACGAGTTTTTGCTCCAAACATCCTTGCTCAAAATATGCTCAAAAATCGGGTAGGCTAGCCCCAACAACGTCACTCCTACCACAGAACCTGACAGAATTCGACCTGCTTTGACGTGTTCTGAACCGACTACAGGTGGAATTTTGCTCTTGGTGTCGATCGCAATTTGCTTGCGACGCTGCATAGTTTGCCACGCCATATTGAGAACAACACCAAGCATAGGAAAAACAATCGCTACAGCTAAAATAGGATGCAGCAAGGCCAGAAAATCTTTAAATTCCATACAGCACCTTTTTGTTGAGAAGGGTTGGCTTCATTAACCCTGTTTTTGCTATACATAATATCATATCCGGTGCTCTAATTACAGTAAGTTTGTAGTCAGGACTAATAGCGATTATTCAACCGCATAGAGAGGGCTAAAGTCCTGAATACAAACACGCTTTATGAGGGGTAATTCACCGGAAATGTTGAGCAATAAGAAGATATAGCAGTTGTCTATTGGGTGAGGTACCGCTTTCTCAATTACGCAATGGAGCAATTACAATTACCTTGTTCTCAGGCAAATGAAAACTGCTCGCGGTAATGTCAGTGGCGGTTAGCGACTAATTGCCTGCATCACTTTGAGCCTATATGTTACTAGCCTTTCAGTATTGAAAAACTCCTAACGGGAGTGAAAGCACGTCTGCGCCGAACTCAACCAAATGACCCGGACCAGTTATAATTTGAAGACCTAATTTGGAACGGTTTAACCCCTGAAGTTTATCGAGGCCGTCAACTAATTGAACTCACTGCCAAAAAGTTTGATTTGTTATAATTTCTGCTACGAAATTCCCGTCAAGTGATTAGCAGCGACCGAATTCTAGAAAAAGTCTGGGCTTACGATTTTATGAGCGAGTCAAACATTATTGAAGTGTATATTCGTGCGTTACGGATTAAGTTATAAGCAAGGAACTCAAAACGCCTGCTGCATACTGCTCAGGGAGTTGGATACGTGTTGCGAGAGCAAAAGTGATGAGGGGCGGATTTACAAATACTTGGCCGATAAAGTATAAATAAATACTGGTGAACCCGCTCCTATTATAATACCTATTTTTTTTGTAAAAAATAGATTTAGAAATCCGGTCGTTCCTGATAATCTTCCGCAGAACTAGGGTCTAATTCCCAGCGACTTTCATCTCGATGTTCAAGCATATTTGTTGTGTTCAAAATAGCGCCATCGGCCATCTCTATGCCCGCAGCGGCTCCCAGTTCGTCAACCATATCCAGGTCGGGAGTAGGCGCGGTTCCGCCCACCGATTGCTCGCCAGTGGCACTTTCTTGTTCCGCAGCAGGATCGCCATCCTCGCCGCCGATTTGAGCACTGGTGGAAGAGTAGTCCGAACTGCTGTCCTGCAGGGTGGTTATGTCGTCTTGGCTCAATCCCGGTTGATCGATGACGCCGGTACCGTAAGATTCGGTAATTTCTTGAGGCAATTCGCCCAAATTATCGCGTTCTGTTGTTTTTGCCTTGCCTTTTTTTTGCTGTGCCACGATACTTGCTCCTGTTTGTTTTTGAACTCAATTAAATTAAAAATGTCCGCATTTGGCTTTAACTGAATTGTTTTTAGTAATTGCCGATGGCTATAATTAAGTGGTATCGTAATTGCTATTTAAGCTTTTAGCTTCTATCCCAGGAAATATATGGATCCTGCTCGGCTATTTCATAGGGAATACAAAAAGTGATCGCCCTTTTCAAAAGGGCGATCACTTTTTAATTAGGAGGCTAATTCTATTCGGGAAAATCAGGAATTATCCATTTCGGGGGTTCCGTCCGTTTCCTTCTCACCGCTTCCTCTGCTATTTCTAGCATTTTATCCAGAGAAGTATTTTCAATAAAGTTGGACGTTGCTTCTGCGTATTCCCGCTTCGGGCACTTGTCGCCCAGAACGCAGCCATTGACGCAAGCTACAGCACAATCGACAGTGTTCTCCACCATAACTTTTTTCCTTTCACGGTTCCAACAACTAGCAGGCAGATGCTCTGGGTTAGTTTGTCAAGAGACTGCCCTATATCTTTATTTTACTTCACAAATTGTAATCAAAGGTCGATCGCCAGCGCAAAACTGTTATAAAATCAAAGCAACCTACCTAATCTGCCGATCGTGAGTAATTTTCTGCGGCGCTTAAAACTTTTACCTTGGCGAGAAATGCTGCAAATTGCCGCCCTCGTCAACTGCATCGTGATTGGAGTGGAGCTATTTTTAGCCTGGGGTTTCACGCAATCGCGGGCAATCCGCAACGGGGTGACGCTTCTCTACGGTTCCTCCCTCGGGATATTGATACCTTTTGCGGCAGCAGTGGGAATGGGAGCTTTAGCAGTGTACTTTTTAGAGTATTGGCAACAACAATTTTTGCTCAACCGAATTAGTTTGTGGGTTTTAGTTTTGTGCGTATTCTTGGGTTTGGTGTTAAAGTCATTCCTACCCATACCTCCATTATTAGCAAGTGTATCGGAAGCTGCACTAATCGGAGTTACGGTGGGAGTTTTTTGGAAGGGTCGGCCTTATTGGCGATAGTCAGTAGTCAGTAGTCATTAGTCATTAGCCCATATGGTGAGCTAGGACATACTATTACACAAAGCAGTAGTAGGACGCACCTTACCGCTAACTATTAACTAATGACTAATGACCACTGACTAAAAATTATGGCAGCCAAAAATCGGGAATGAAGGTTTTAGTCAAACTGCGAGTAAACTGATTAATCTTTCTCCCCATTTGAATGTGCGGTTCGTCAGCTTCCACGGGAATAATTGTCGCTTTGTTCCCAAGTCCAAAACGCGAAATTACCAAATTTGCTGCCTCCAAACCAGTAACATAAGCCTTTTCCTGCGACCAAGAACCGTGACGGGTCACAACCCAATCGCCGCTCATGAATACATTATCATAACTTGTTACTGCCGGCAACAAATACTGATAGCTGCCAGGGGCAAAATGCGTCACCGCCCGCGACAGCCGAATCGCGCTGCTGTCAATTACTTTTGCCTCCCGAAAAGCCGGAATGCAAGTCGCTAAATCCCGCTGAACTAAAGAAACAATTTCCTCATCTTTGAGGGGAATTAATTGATTTGCGTGATAAAAGTCAGCTTCGACAACTGTTCCCGGTTCGTCTCGAAATTCGTCGTGCAAAGCATTCAAATCAAAAAACGTCCAACCTGTAGTTGAACTAAATCCAAAACAGGCATTAGAAGGCAATGGAATGTCAATTTTTCGGTCAAACCACAGGCGAACAGCTAACACGTCAACTGCACCCAAATTCATCGCGTCCCGAAACTCTTGGCGACTTTGCAAAGCTGGGCTGCTGCTGATAATTTTTTGCATTCCCGTGACGCCAACTGCAAAAATAACTGCATCTGCCTCGAATGTTTTTTCGCCGCAAACAACGCCTGTTGCTCGGTTGTTGCTGTCAACTATTAAGTCAGTAACTCGCTGCTGTGTCAATACTTTTGCGCCTAGTTTTTCCAGGATATCGACCCAGGGGCGAAAGATTTTTTCTGCCACAGTTCCGCGACACCAAACTACATCAAAATCCGGTTGGTGTGCTAATATGAAATAATAAAGCATTCCTAAAGCTGCGGCAGCAGAACATTGTTCTCCGGGTGCAAATAAGCCTACTAACAACATCGGCTCAAAAGCATCCCTGTACAATCTTGCAGAAACGCCAAACTGTTTGAATAGTTCGCGGGCTGTGACGCGATCGTACCTGCGCCAAGCTTCGTCGGAATTGTCGAAATCTAGGACGGCGTAGAGTAAAGGCAAGGCTGAAAGCCGATCGACTAATGGCAGCCTTTTAAATCGCGTGTAAAGAAAGGTTCCTAACGGTGTGGGAAGTCGCAGTTCGTCCTGAAAAATCGGCGATTCTACTTCCAATCCTGCTGGTGAATACTGACAAGAACGAGTCCAAGGTGTGAAGGGATTGAGTCCTAATTGCTTGACTAAGGAAAAGATATTTTTGTAAGGGTACCAGAAGCCATGAATGCCTGCTTCTACGGAACGCCCGCCGGCGGTTTTCCACCCTGCAACTAAGCCACCCGGATAGGGGCCAGCTTCTAGCAGGGTGACATCATAGCCTTGCTGCGCTAGGTGATAGGTAGCGCCTAAACCTGCCCATCCTGCACCGACGACGACTATTTTTGGGGTTGACGATTCTGCTGACATTGCGTACCTCTGGATAATTTATTAATGATGACATAATTCATAAAATCCGGATTTGATATAAAATGTGTTGAATTAGGTGCTAAATTTCCCTTGAGTAAATAATGAGTGTCAAAAACCGCCAGCAGACTAACCTGTTGCTGCTCTTATTTCCCGCTACCGCATGGCTGATGGTTTTCTTCATTTTGCCAGTGATAATTGTACTTTTGTACAGTTTCTTAGAACGCGGTACTTACGGCGGTGTTACTTGGATATTTACTCTCAGCAACTACCAGCGTTTGTTCAGTGGACTTTTCTTAGGAGTAATTGGGCGATCGCTCTGGCTGGCTTTTTTGACAACGGCGGCTTGCTTGTTAGTTGGCTATCCCCTAGCATTCTTCATCGCCACCCGTTCTCCCCGCTGGCGAAATGCTTTGCTTTTGCTGGTAATTATTCCATTTTGGACTAATTTTTTAGTGAGAACCTACGCCTGGATCATACTCTTACGCAGCGAAGGAGTAGTTAACACAGCCTTGCAAAGCCTGCAAATTATTAGCGAACCGTTAAGCTTGCTTTTTACGCCTTTCGCTGTGGCGATCGGTCTTATTTACGGCTATTTACCTTTCATGGTTCTGCCGTTATATTCTAGCATAGAACGCTTCAATTTTTCATTAGTAGAAGCCGCTCACGATTTAGGGGCAAATGACATCCGCACTTTTTGGCGCGTATTTTTACCATTAACAACTCGTGGCATTGTTGCAGGCTCTATTTTGGTTTTTGTTCCCGCAGTCGGCGCTTTCATCACACCGGATATATTGGGCGGTTCTAAAACAGTTATGGTGGGAAATTTGATTCAAAATCAGTTTATGAAAGCTCGCGACTGGCCTTTTGGATCGGCGCTTTCTATGCTGTTGACGGTAATCATATTGATTCCTGTGTTAATTTACTTCCGCGTGTCTGACGAAACTTAATAAGGTAAGGTATACACGAATCGTTGCACCCTGCGTTTAGGTTAAGATGCGCTAATGATTAATGACTACTGACTAATGACAAAAACCAAACTAGATTTACTCGTGCGGGCGATCGGCAAAAAGTGGCTTTGGGTACAAGCTGCACTAGCATTTGCCTTTCTTTACTTGCCAATTCTCATCTTAATTATTTACTCCTTTAACGCCTCCCGATTCAATGCCGTTTGGCGCGGTTTTACCCTTGACTGGTATCGCAGTTTATTCGGCGGTGCAGGTACACTCGGACTCGGAACACAGCTAGGAATTGCTAGCAGCAGCAGCGCCGGAATCTTGACTGCACTCAACAACAGCTTGCTAATTGCAGCTATTTCGACTGTGTTAGCGACAATTTTTGGTACAATGCTCGCCTTAGCACTTGAACGATTTCATTTCCCAGGACGCAAAGCAGTAGAAGCTTTACTGTTTTTGCCGATTATCATGCCCGAAATTACGATCGGCATTTCGCTGCTAGTTTTCTTTACCCTAGTATTTCGGATCGTAGAAAATCTCACGGGAATTCGCCTCAATCTCGGCTTACCTACCGTAATTATCGGTCATATTGTCTTTAATATTTCCTTTGTGACTATTACTGTCAGGGCGCGTTTGGCGGAACTCGATCCGATATTAGAACAAGCAGCTTTTGACTTAGGCGCTAACGAATGGCGGACTTTTTGGCGCATCACTCTCCCTCTAATTTGGCCCGCTATTTTCAGCGCGGCACTGCTGGCTTTTACTCTGTCGCTGGACGATTTTGTCGTGACATTCTTTACCACAGGCGTCGGTTCGGTGACGCTGCCACTATTTGTTTACGGCATGATAAAATTTGCTGTCACGCCCGCAATTAATGCCATTTCAACTTTGATGTTGTTGGCTTCCTTATTGCTAGTTTTATCATCGCTCAAACTTCAAAAAAGTTAAAATAATTGCTTTTTGTGTCATAATTATTCTCGTCTGCAACTAACACAACCTATGAAACGCTTCCTGACTTTCCTACTTTTGTTTGTGATGAGTGCAACGGTGGCTTTCGGCTGTAGCCGCACAGGTGGCAACCAGCAGCAACTGCTCAGCATTTACAATTATGCAAGTTATATCGCCCCAGAAACGATCGCCCAATTCGAGAAAGAGAACAATGTTAAAATTCAATACGACACTTTCGAGAACAGCGACGCACTCTATGCCAAACTCAAACAGGGAAACCCCGGTTACGACTTAATATTTCCCGCCGATTACATGGTGAAAATCATGATCGCAGAAAATTTAATTGAGCCTCTAAATTTAAACAATATTCCCAACCAAAAAAACCTAGAACCTAAGTTTATCAATCAAGCTTTTGACCCCGGTAATAAATATTCCCTGCCCTACCAGTGGGGAACGATGGGAATTGGCTACAACGTGAAAGCAACCAAGGGCGATATCAACAGTTGGGCGGCGATGTTCGATTCTAAATATACCGGAAAAGTCGCGTGGCAAGACGATGCGAGATACACATTTGCAGGAGTTTTAATGTATTTAGGATTTGACCCAAATACAACCAATCCCGAAGAGATTAACAAAGCCCGCGATTTGCTGATTAAAAGTAAAAATATCATTGCAGCTTTTGTCCCCGACACCGGGCAAAACCTGCTCGATCAAGGAGAAGTAAATCTGACGATGGAATGGAGTGGCGATGTTTTTCAAGTTATGAAAGAAAATCCCAATCTCCGCTACGCTATTCCCAAAGAAGGAACAATTATCTTTTCTGACAACATGGCAATTCCCCAAGGTGCGCCCCATAAAGAGTTAGCGGAGAAATTTATTAACTTTATTTTGCAGCCAGAAGTAGGCGCGAAAATTTCTAATTTTACGCACTTCGGATCTCCCAACAAAGCAGCAATTGCTCAAGGTTTAATCGACCCGAATGATTTGAAAAATCCTCAAATTTACCCACCTGCTGAGGTGTTTGGCAAAATGAAATTATTGCAGGATGTCGGGAAAGCAACTGCATTGTACGATCGAGCTTGGACGGAAGTTAAAGCAGGGGCTGGAAAGTAGATATAACACAGGTTTCTGCCGGGGCGGGTTTACTTAAATTTTTATTTTTTATTAGAGATTTTGATGAACCAGCCCCTAGATAATTTATGTTTATTTAACCGGAATTGACTTCAGATTTTTATTACTCATAACTAATACATACTAATACAATGCACGCTGTCGAAGTTTTAGAAGTTTCCAAAGTATTTAAAAGTGTCCGCAGTCAAGATTTCTTAGCTGTAGATAATATCAACCTGCAAATTTACGATCGAGAATTCTTTTCTTTACTCGGCCCTTCCGGCTGCGGCAAAACTACAACTTTGCGAATGATTGCCGGTTTTGAAATTCCCACAGCGGGCGAAATTTACATTCACGGCCAACCGATGCAAAATCGCCCGCCATTTCACCGCCCAGTAAATACGGTATTTCAAAACTATGCTTTATTTCCGCACATGACAGTAGCACAAAATGCCGCTTTTGGGTTGGAAATGGAGAATTTACCTCACAAAATAATTCGCGATCGCGTTGCTGAAGCCTTAGCATTAGTACAGTTAACCGAGGTAGAAAAACGCTATCCCCGCCAACTGTCAGGGGGACAGCAGCAGCGAGTAGCGCTAGCAAGGGCATTAGTCAAACAGCCGTCTGTTTTGCTGTTGGATGAACCTTTAGGAGCGCTGGATTTAAAATTGCGTAAAGAGATGCAGTTAGAATTAAAAAAAATGCAGCGCCAATTGGGAATTACCTTTATTTATGTAACTCACGACCAAGAAGAAGCGCTCACTATGTCGGACAGAATTGCAGTGATGGATGGAGGAAAACTGCAACAAGTCGGGACGCCTGTTGATATTTATGAATATCCTAAAACGCGGTTTGTTGCTGATTTTATTGGCGACAGCAATTTTTTAAGTGGTCGAGTAGTAGAAAAGCAAAACGGTAAAATAATCGTGTTGGTTGACCAGCAGTTAGCCGTGTTAGTTGCGACAGCCGAAGATGTGCCCAGTGGGAAAGTTGTCACCCTGGTGCTGCGGCCCGAAAAAGCTGCTATTTATCCGGCTAATTATGACGCTGAAAATAGCTGGCCGGGAATAGTAGAAGAGGCTATTTATATTGGCACTGACACGCGCTATACGGTGCGGTTGACTGCTAAAAGTTCGATCGCCCTTCGCCGACAAAACTTGCACAGAGATGACTTGCAGCGATACCAAGTCGGCGACAGCGTTCGAGTTGCCGTGCCGCCAGAAAGTATCTGCATTTTATGAAAGGTTCTGCTTAATTCAATCTCCCTTACTGCGGTGATGGCGAAGGAGTTGTCGCTTCTTCGGGCAAGGGAATTTCCGCAGGAGTCGATGCGGGCGACGGCGACGGACTCTCGGCCCCGGACGAGGGACTCTCCGAAGGAGTTGATTCTGGCGACGGCGAGGGACTCTCGGCCCCGGGCGAGGGACTCTCCGAAGGACTTGGGGCGGAAGTTTCCGGCGGTGGCGGAAGTTGTGCGGGTTCGGCCTGGGGGCTTTGGAGGCTACGCACCCACAAACCTAAACCGCCGCCGGCTAATATCAGCCCCAACAGCCCCAGTAGGGCCAGCGGCAGCTTGGATCGCCGTTTTTGAACGGGTTCCGGGGCGGGGGAAGTTTCGGGGTACAACAACTGTTTGGACGATTCTGAAAGCTGAGATTCTGGAATCCTCCCCGACTTCTTGAGGGAGGCCGGGAGGGACGGCGGCAGCGACACCGAAGCTGACACCGGCGCTGACACCGGCGCTGAGGCCACCGCCGGATCAAACAGTACCAATCTCTCCGGCGACATCCGACAGTGAGTCACCACCACAGAGGTGTTGTCATAACCGTTTTTCTCGTTGGCGAGACGAATCCAAGACTGAACTGCGGCTTCCAAAGACATTTTGCCATCGAGCACCTCTGGGCCGTAATTCTCCCAAGATTTCTCTACCCAGTCGTTGTCGCTCAAACCGTCGGAACACAGCAGCAGTAAGCCTTCCTCTTCGACAATAAATCGGTGAATCGTCGGGCGCAGGAAATCGCCGTCCCGCGTTCCCAAAGCTTGAGTCAGGGCTCCGGCATCGGCTCGCAGTTGAGTCTCCCAGTATAAACAATGTCCTAGCTGGACTTCCCTTGAGGCTACGTCGTCGTCCACAGTCAGCCGGTGACAGTAATTTTTGCCAATCCAATAAGCCCGGCTGTCTCCAACATTGACTAAATAAAGTTCGTGACTGTTATTCGAGGGCAAATCCTCGGAAATTTTCACTTTTTGAGGCAACTGGAGGGCCATCACCAAAGTCGTCCCCATCCGCTGTCGCAACTCTTTTCCCTGCTCGTTATTTTGAGCGGAAATCACATTATTCACAACTCTGACTATTTCTTCGAGTTGCTTGATGACCATTGCTGGCGTCATCAATTCTTCTTGTTCAGCAATTTCTGCGAGCAAATTTTGGATTAAAGCTTTCAGGGATTGCACGGCTAATTGACTGGCAACTTCTCCTCCTTCGTGGCCTCCAACCCCGTCGCAAACCATTGTCAAGTAAGGAATTAGTTTCTCACCGCCTGAAGTTTTGCTAGATTGAAAATCAGCAGCAGTCGGATAGCAACTGTCTTCATTTTGGGAGCGCTGCGGCCCGGTATCAGTCATGCCGACTACTTCTAAATGTAGAGGCAATTTAACGGCTTGTTCTAATAGTAAATCGTTGAGTTCCAGGGCGATCGCGTCGAAATTCATGCTGCTGCGGCGCATAAACTGACAAATCTCTCCGAGTTTCGACTGCACCTCGGGTTGCGCTGATTCCACCAAACCTGACCACACATCTCCCAAATCCCGCAGCGTCGGTACAAAATTGCCCCGGTGCAGTTCCAGCAGGCGTACCCGCCAACCTTCCACCCGCAAATTTTCCGGTATCAGCAAACTCGAAGCGACTCCCTGTTCCGATAGCGGCGCCCACAGTTGGAGCATTTGCCACAGCCAGTAAACTTGGCGCGCGGCGCTTGTCCCAGACCAAGATTCTAAAATAGAAGGATACAGGCGACCGAAATTATTGATGGGTACATTTTCCAACAACAGCACCTCTGTCGCTTCCGGTGCTTCCCCTAGCGAACAATAACCGTATACTTCCGGCGTATGCAGCCGTTGGGGATACAAATGCAGGTAAGGCATAATCGTATCCGGCAGTTGTTCCGGGACGCTCGGAGGCACAGCAGGACGGCTGTCGAGCCAGATTTGGGGTGCAATGACAAAGTATCGATCGGCTATTACCTTACCCGCCGGCACTTCCTCGGCTGCTTGTCCCACCACCCACACATAGCGATAAATTAAATCCGTTTCGCACGCTGCACAGTGCTGGCGGCCAAAGGTATTGCGGGGATCGGGACAGCTAAGATTCGGACAATAAATGGGTTCGGAGAAACTGCTGATCATATCGAAATAGTTTGTGTAAAAACATTCTGAAGATATATGATTCGCAAGCTCAAATTCATGAGCTTGAGAATAAACTGATTTTAGCCCCTATCAATTTCTTAACTGCCTTTGGGCCCCTAGAAATTGTAGTTTCTGCCAGTCTGC
Source organism: Microcoleus sp. S13C4 (assembly GCF_036700865.1). Taxonomy (NCBI): domain Bacteria; kingdom Bacillati; phylum Cyanobacteriota; class Cyanophyceae; order Oscillatoriales; family Microcoleaceae; genus Microcoleus; species Microcoleus sp. S13C4. The sequence goes on along the minus strand of NZ_JAUBPS010000024.1, from coordinate 69,034 downwards.
ACCGGCTTAAATTGTAATTTAAGTTACTAAACTCTGACTTAGAGTACGGTAGAAGCCTCAACCTGATACCGTGGCGCGAAAAATCGCTCTGAGGGCCAGCAAGTGGCAAACCCTTGTACAGTCAGTTGTTGGCATTTCTTAAACCTTAAATTTCCAATCTAAGATCTAAATAGTATCACCTATTCTTTTTATGATCTGGACTCCCACGCTCCTTTGGCTGCTAGCTGGGTCTTTGCTTTGTTTGGCAGAGCTATTTCTCCCGACTGCTTTTGTCGCTTTTGTGATGGGACTGAGCGCCTTCGCCGTAGCTGGATGCTCTCTAGTTCTACCTTACGTTAATTTACAAATATTCCTGTGGATGGTGTTTTCGACTGTTTTTGTGCTGCTGTCTCGGCGGTTGATACCAAAAGGCACGGCAAGGGCGATCGCAGATTCTCAGGAAGCAAAAACTTTAACAGAAATTCCCCCCGGAGAAGCCGGCCGAGTGATTTATGAGGGGAATTCTTGGCAAGCTCGCTGCGAAGACACGAACGCCACTATCCCCCCCAACCAAAACGTAATTGTGGTGGGACGGAAAGGCACTACTCTAATAGTTTTGCCAGAAAACCTCTTGCATTCTTAAAAAAAATGCGTAATTAATCACAGGCAATTAGTAGTTAGTCATCAGTCATTAGTCAATATTTAACAGTCAACAGTTAACACTCCATGTTTATAGGAGGCGACCGTGGAACAATTTTTTTTACTTGTATTTTTAGCACTTGGCGGCTCAGCCCTCGCAGGTTCCGTCAAGATTATCAATCAGGGAAATGAAGCGCTGGTGGAAACTTTAGGTAAATACAACGGCAAGAAACTGGAACCCGGTTTGAATTTTGTCACGCCGTTTATGGATCGCGTTGTTTACGAGCAAACAATTCGGGAAAAAGTTTTAGATATTCCCCCCCAAGCTTGTATTACCCGCGACAACGTTTCCTTTACCGTTGATGCTGTGGTTTACTGGCGCATTGTAGACTTGGAAAAAGCCTGTTACAAAGTAGAAAATCTCCAGTCAGCAATGGTAAATATGGTGCTGACTCAAATTCGCGCCGAAATGGGTCAACTGGATCTCGAACAAACCTTTACTGCTCGTTCTCAAATTAATGAAATATTGCTCAGAGATTTAGATATTGTTACTGATCCTTGGGGAGTGAAAGTAACACGGGTAGAATTGCGCGATATTATCCCTTCTAAAACGGTACAGGAATCGATGGAATTGCAGATGGCAGCCGATCGACGCAAGCGGGCGGCAATTCTGACATCCGAGGGCGAACGCGAGTCAGCAGTTAACAGCGCCAAAGGTAAAGCTGAAGCGCAAGTTCTGGATGCAGAAGCGCGCCAAAAAGCGACTATTTTGGAAGCGGAAGCTCAACAAAAGGCGATCGTCCTGAAAGCTCAAGCAGAACGCCAAAGTCAGGTTTTGAAAGCTCAAGCTACTTCTGAGGCCTTGCAAATTATCGGCAAAACTCTGCAAAATGACCCCAATGCTCGGGAAGCTTTACAATTTTTGTTAGCTCAAAACTATCTGGATATGGGTCTAAAAATTGGCACCAGCGACAGCAGCAAGGTGATGTTTATGGACCCGCGCAGCATTCCCGCGATGCTCGAAGGAATGCGCTCGATCGTTGGGGAAGGTAATAATAATGAGGTGAAAAAGTAGTCTTAGGTAGAATGGCGATTGAAACAGACTGCTAACTCTGTATGAGGGGCTTTATCCCTCATACAGAGTTAGCATCAATAGCAAAAATGATTGTGTCATCACGCACCACATTATTAAATAATCGGCGTTGCTAAAGTAAGATATCATTGAGTCTGATAGCCATTCACAAAAAACAATTTAACACAAGTCATCTTCTATGAAATGTCCTGAATGTCAGTCAACTCATATCAATAAAAATGGGCGCAAAAAAGGTAAGCAGAACTACCTGTGTGTTAACTGTGGGAGACAATTTATAGACTGCTATCAACCTCACAGAGGTTATGCTCAAGAAGTGAAAGACGAATGCCTAAAAATGTATGTTAATGGCATGGGTTTGAGGGAAATTGAAAGACTCAAAGGGGTACATCATACAACAATTATGAATTGGATCAAACAACTAGGATAACTCCTGCCCGATTTTTATGCTCGACAGTTAAATTGGCTAATACCAATTTAATGTGAAGTTGCACATATCTCGATCCCCCTAAATCCCCCTGGTTGTAGGGGGACTTTGAGCGGAATCTTGTCCCCCCTTAATAAGGGGGGCTAGGGGGGATCTGATTCTATGCAGCCTCATAAAAAATTGGTATAATCCTCTCTTGAAATCGCCTGGTATCTATTTAAACATCGATATTCAGGCAACTTCTCTTCGCCGTCAACCTAATAACTCGACACAGTTAAAACGATCGCCTCCCTATCTCCCAACACCAAACCATACTCCAAACCTTCAACAACCGCCTGATAAGAAGCATCCAAAATATTACCAGAAACCCCCACAGTCGTCCAGCGGTCATGACCGTTGCTAAACTCAACCAAAACGCGAGTTTTAGCAGAAGTTCCCGCACATCCGTCCAGAATTCGCACCTTATAATCGGTTAAGTTAAAATCAGTAATTGCCGGATAAAAATTCCGCAAAGCCTTCCGCAAAGCCGCATCAAGTGCCGAAACAGGCCCGTTTCCTTCCGCACATTCTAGAATATCTTGACCGTTAACAGTCACCTTCACCGTTGCTAAAGAATTAACTGTTTCCTCCCTACCTTTATCGCAGTGAACTTGAAAACCTTTGATTTCAAATAAATGCTTGCGTTTTCCCAAGGCCTCTCGCATTAACAATTCAAAAGACGCCTCAGCCCCCTCAAATTGATATCCCTGACTTTCCAAATCTTTCAATTTTTCCAAAATTTGCCGGCAAGCAGGATTTTTGCGATCGAGATCCATGCCAAAAGTGCGCGCTTTCGCCAAAACATTGCTCAAACCCGCTTGATCGGAAATAATAATTCGTCGCCTGTTGCCAATTTTTTCCGGTTCCAAATGTTCGTAAGTTAACGGATTTTTCTCAACAGCCGATACATGAATTCCGCCTTTATGAGCAAAAGCCGAAAGGCCGACAAAAGGAGCATGATCATCGGGAGCAAGGTTGACAATTTCGCTGATCGATCGACTTACTTGAGTTAATCTAACTAATTGCTCATCTTGAATGCAATCATGACCCAACTTTAGCTGAAAATTAGGAATCAATGAACATAAATTGGCATTGCCGCAGCGTTCGCCGTAACCGTTAATAGTTCCCTGTACCATCGTCACTCCTTCCCGCACAGCCGCCAAAGCATTAGCAACCGCAACTCCCGAGTCATTGTGAGTGTGAATTCCTAATTGTATGGATTTTTCGCGATTAGTTCCTAAAGATTCTAAAACCTCGCGAACAACCTGACTGACTTCGTGAGGTAAAGTACCCCCGTTAGTATCGCAAAGCACCAGCCATTCTGCGCCCGCATCCGCCGCCACTTCTAAAGTTTTAATAGCATAATCTGGATTGTGTTTGTAGCCGTCAAACCAGTGTTCCGCATCGTAAATGACGCGCCTTCCCTGACTCCGCAAATATTCAATTGTATCTCGAATCATCGCCAGATTTTCTTCGAGCGTAGTCTTCAAACTTTCAATAACGTGCAAATCCCATGACTTGCCAAACAGCGTCACCCAGCGAGTACCGGCGGACAAAATAGCCTGCAACATTTCATCATTAGCTGCCGTAGTTCCCGGCCGCCTAGTCGAACAAAAAGCTACAACTTCTGCTTGAGTTAGGGGCTGTTCTTTGAGTCGCCAAAAAAATTGTACGTCTTTAGGATTCGCCCCCGGCCAGCCGCCTTCAATAAAGGGAATTCCTAAACTGTCTAACTGTCGAGCAATTCGCAGTTTGTCTTCGAGAGATAAGCAGAGTCCCTCGCACTGAGCACCGTCTCGCAGCGTGGTATCGTAGATCCAGAGCCGATTTGTCATGGGAAATTGCGATCGAGAAATTGGTAATATATCACTTCCCATATTAGATGAATTTATTTGAATTTAATGCGATAATATATAGGAAAATTAACATAAATCTAACTGGGGTAAATTGCTGTGGTCAAGGTACAAGCGCAAGGAAAAACATTTGAGTGCGATCGCGGCTCTAATCTCCGTGAAGTTTTGCTCAAAAACGGCATCGATCTCTACAACGGCAACGCCAAAGTCATCAACTGCCACGGCTTCGGTACTTGCGGCACCTGCGCCGTCACCGTCGAGGGCGAAGTTTCCGAGTCCCAGTGGCGCGAAAAAGCCCGACTTTCGGTTCCTCCCCATTCTCCTGCCTCCAACCGCCGTTTGTCCTGCCAAACCAAGGTTTTAGGCGATATTAAGGTGACAAAATATGACGGTTTCTGGGGCCAGGGATCTGAAACTGTCTGGAACCCCCAAGGATAGATTTTTTGTTAAGAAAGGCTGATAGGACGATCGCCTTGCCAGATAATCTGTAAGACTTGCATAATAATTCTAACTGTAAGGTGTGCTTAGCGCACCTTACCCTAAAGAAACCCGAGAGGTCAAAAAAGCCAGAAAGTCCATATAAAAGTTAATGAATTCATCTAAAGATATTCTGATTATTGGCGGCGGAATAATTGGTCTTTCGCTAGCTGTTGAACTCAAATTGCGAGGGGCATCTGTCGCGGTTCTTACCGCAGATTCTAAACCACCGACTGCCAGGGCTGCGGCTGGAATGCTTGCCCCGCAAGCCGAACGAATTCCTCCCAGTCCGATGCTGGATTTGTGCTTGCAAAGTCGCGCGCTGTATCCGGCGTGGGTGGAACGGCTAGAAGATATTACCGGATTGAAAACGGGATATTGGCGATCGGGAATTCTCGCACCCGTGTGTCAAAATGAGCCTCAAGAAAAGCCGTTTTTGTCAAACCTTAATTCTCAATGGTTGGATGGAGATGCGGTTCGCCAGCACCAGTTTGGATTAGGTAAAGAAGTAATTGGTGGTTGGTGGTATCCTGACGACGCTCAAGTTGACAACCGCGCTTTGTTTCGGACGCTGCAGAGCGCAACCAAAGAATTGCAGATTGAGATTATTCAAGACACTGCAAAGGAAATTATTCGACAGGAAAACCGAGTTGTTGGCATTGAAACAACAGCAGGAAAATTGCAAGCAGACCGTTATGTTTTGGCGGCGGGTGCTTGGTCTGAGCAGTTATTGAATGTTCCTGTTTTTCCAAGAAAGGGACAAATGCTGTCAGTATGTGTACCAGAATATTGTAAAGTTATCCAGCCGCTGCAAACCGTTCTATTCGGGACAGGGATTTATATTGTGCCGCGTCAAGATGGCAGAATTATTATTGGCGCAACTAGCGAAAACGTGGATTTTACGCCGGGAAATACGCCTGCGGGAATCCAAAGTTTGCTAGCAGGAGCGATTAAGTTATATCCCGAATTACAAAATTATCCGATTCTGGAGTTTTGGTGGGGATTTCGGCCGGCTACTCCTGATGAGTTGCCGATTTTGGGTGCTAGTGCTTGGGAGAATTTGACATTGGCTACGGGGCATTACCGCAATGGCATTTTGTTGGCTCCGGTGACGGCTAAATTGTTGGCGGATTTGATTGGGAATCATAAATCAGAGCCGTTATTGGCTGCTTTTCATTATTCGAGGTTTCCTGAATCTTGGAAGTTGGAAAATGGTAAATAGTGAGATTTTTTGCTTTTTTTAAGACGAGGCAGAGCCTGGTAACGAGAAACTAAAGTCCACCAAAAGGATATTTTTTGCTATAATCTAATCAGCACAATAGGGTTTTGTAAGTTATGACTTTCAGTGATGTGGTCGAGACGATCAAAAATCTTTCTACTGACGAAAAGCAAGAGCTTCAACTGTTGTTGAAGCAATATCTCCGGGAAGAACGTCGCGAAGAGATATATCAAAATTTTAAGTCAGCGCAGATTGGACAACAAAAAGGTGAACTGAAATTTTTCGCTAACATCAATGAACTCAGAGTAATGATAGATGAATAATCGTGGAAGTCCGTTTCAGTTCTTCATTCAAGCGTGCTTTCAAAAAGCGGATCAAAGGCGATGCTGATTTGGAGGCTAGGCTTTGGCAAAAGCTGGAACAGTTCATCAGATAGCCGTTTGAACCAATCTTAAAAACTCATAAATTGTCCGGTAGGCTTAAGGAGTTTTGGAGCTTTAGCGTAGATTACGATGAAAGGGTACTTTTCTACTTTACAGAAGACGGAAAAGCCGTCTTTGTAGATTTGGGAAGTCATGATGAAGTATATTAATCGACAGAACATTTGCTACAGTAATCTGTATCTGTAGGGTGCATAGTTTACACCTTACCGCTGTAAGTAGCGTGCCAAACCCTTTTTTTTGTAAGTCCTCAATTAGTTCGCATCCTGTTTTTTTGGTTGGTTTAATTCCCTGCATTTAGCGGCAGCCAAATCGTAAGCATTTTGGTAATCGCTACCGCCTAACATCAAATCACCGTAATATTCATAAGGTTGATTCCCATAAATAGGCAGCGGGTCGTCTTCAGGATAATCTTCTTTTGACTCTTCTAGGATTGCTTTGAGTTTCTTGAGGCTGAAGCGCTGGACTGGGAAGTAATGAATGTCTTGAGCGATGAAACCGAGATGGGGAAATGTTGGGTCAACAATTCGCTCGTCGAGTTCAATCCAGCTATACTCGATAGGTTTATATGGCACTCCGGGCACAGCTAAAAAGCCTTGAACATAAATCGCGCCCTCGGTGGCTAATGCTGCTTTACAAGCGTTGTCAAAGCAGTTTTTACGGTTGCTTTTGATGCGAGTCGCCATTTCAATAGAAAGCGCCTCATCTAATAGTTCGGTCATAACCCATTTCTAGTCGCGTGTGCGATTAGATTGTAGCAAATCCGAGCTATCTCCGAGCACAAAAAAACGCAGCCAATTGCGATCGCTCCTCGAATTCTCGTCTCAAGGAGTTGATCCAAAATCCTCTGCGGTTGTGGATGTTGTGTCAGCTTTGATTTCCGAGATGGGCTGTTTGTCGATCGCCCCTATAGCCCGCCCATAAAAAGTTTTCGCCAGTAGCCCAACTTTTGAACCTGCGATCGAGTTGGGGTAGAACCCGGTACGGTAAAGTGTGGCACAGACGATGCAAGCAAAAATAGCGGCCGCCTACATCACCCAATGGCGATCGTGCAAGCAACCAATCATATTCATGCCTTCCGGTGCAGCAATTTGTTCGGTGGCTGACAGGCTTCACAGTTTTTTGTGCAAACAAAGTTGAGTTATGACGATTCTCGCTGAGACATGGGAATATCCTCGGATTGGTAACAACCGGGAAATAAAGAAAGCCCTGAAAGCATTTTTGACTGGGAAATTAGAGACAGATGCTTTATTGCCGACTGTTCCCGCGCTGAAAAATATGGTAAAATCTGCGACTGTCCTGCGGCAACAAATCAATGCGAGTTGAAAATAACAAGCGTCAAGGTAGCTTTGGGTATTGACAGAATCTGTTAATTCACCCACAATATGCTGACCATTGGATACACTGCTTGAAATGGATTTTTCACGCCTGGTTGATGCCTCGTGATTTGTCATGTAAATCTGCCTATCAATACACCTGTGAAGTGGCAGGTTGATACGGCTCCGCATCACTTACCATTCCTAACTGAATTAATTGTCTAGCAAAGATGATCGGCAAGGACAGTCAATAGAGCAATCCGCTATCTCAACTTTTCTTCAAATCATGGCCACCGAAAACCCCACCCAAGAAATTATTATTTTCCTAACACGTAAGGATAAAATAGAAAAATTTGCTGCAAGGATTAGCAATTACTACGGCAGTTTGTTATGATTAAGTACGTCAAATCCGGGATAAACTTCAGCTTGGTCAAACCACCAAAAGGAGGAGCTAATGAACTAAATATTATCAGCAGTTTTGTAAAGTAGGGGTCATTTTTCCACCGCAATTAACCCAATTACCTGCAATAAAACAATGCCCAAAATAGCCACCCTATCCTGATGGTAAGCTAAGCACTTATCCACACACCATAGATATACTGAATGAAAAACGCGATCAAAAAGTCAGATTTTGTGCTAGCTCCTTATATGAAGAGCAACAATTTGACAGCTACTTGCCAAATACTCAATACAGTGGTTCCTTATACATTCTTATGGTTTTTAGCATTTAAAGCCGCTGCCATTTCTGTATTCCTTCTTCCGCTGATAATGGTGTTGATGACCCTTTTTTCAGGACGTTGTTTCTCTTTGATGCACGATTGCGGACACTATTCTCTTTTTAGTTCCAAAAAAGTCAATCGCATTATGGGTTTTCTGCTAGGTATCATCAATGCGATTCCTCAGTACCCCTGGTCGAGGGGACACGCTTATCACCACAAACATAATGGTAATTGGGATATGTACCGAGGCCCTTCGGCGTTGATCTCCACCGAAAAATTTGCGGCGCTAAGTCCATTTAGTAAAAAAATCTATCAGTTACTCAGACACCCGTTGATGCTGTTTCCCGGTGGTTTTTTCTATCTAATTATTAAGCCAAGACTCGCGCTGATATTGGGAATTACGGGTTTTATCCGACATATTTTTGCTTGTCTCAATCAAGATTTTGGCATGGGTTTATCTGCAATCATTGCTTCTTATAAATCCAAACATTGGTATACGACGGCTGAATTTTGGGATTTACTGTTCAACAATATTTGTGTTGTGGGTAGCTGGATTTATCTGAGCAACTTACTGGGGTTTGGCTTTTTCTGGAGTGTTTACTCAATTGTCATGACTTGTTCGGCGGCAATATTTATCTGTATTTTCTTTGTACAGCATAACTTTGAGGGTTCTTACGCACACAAAACAGAGGGCTGGGACTATCTGCTGGGCGCAATAGAAGGCAGCAGTTATCTCAAATTACCAACTATTCTTAATTGGTTTTCGGCTGATATTGCTTACCACAATATTCATCATCTCTCTGAGCGAATACCTAACTATAATCTTCGGGCTTGTCACAATGCTAATATTCACCTCCTGGCTAATTCAAAATCCCTGACAATTCGCGATATTCCTGACTGCTTCCAATTCATTCTTTGGGATGCTGCTTCAGATAGTCTGCAATCGATTAAATTATTTCAAGAACAAGAAGAAATTCCCTTGAGTAATGTAGCTAATTAAAATCGCTTGGCAAGGAATTTGGTTGCTTCTTTATCCCCAAAATCCTATGATATCGTTTCCGGTTGCACCGGAATTATATAGAGGACACGGCAGTGCCGTGTCCCTACCGCGATTAATTGTAGGGACACGGCACTGCCGTGTCCAGGCTGTGGGTAATATTAATTCCGATGGTATCGGATTTGACATAACTCAAAGTATCTGTCACTTTTCAATGCAGCAATTCCTCTAATTTTTGCTGGTTCCACAAATACTGATAAAGCCCTGTTTCCCCTACCAATTCAATGTGAGTGCCACTCTGAACTATTTCTCCTTTCTCCATCACAAAAATGCGATCGGCACTAGCCGCTGCTGACATTTGATGCGAGATAAAAATTACCGTTTTGCGATCTGTTCCCGTTGCCAAGTTTCGCAAGATGTCGGTAGCAGTTTGATTGTCAACACTCGAAAGAGCGTCATCCAAAATTAACACCGGGGCGTCCACTAACAAAGCGCGAGCAAGTGCCGTCCGCTGCCGCTGTCCGCCGGATAAAGTAATGCCGCGCTCGCCGACAACTGTTTTGTACTGCTGCGGAAAGTTGAGGATTTCGGCGTGAATTTGCGCTTGTTTTGCCGCGGCTTCAATCTCCGGCTGTTCCGCTAAAGGGTTTCCGTAGCGGATGTTATTCTTGATGGTAGTGCCGAACAGAAAACTTTCTTGCGGAACGTAGGCGATCGCCCCGCGCAATTCGGTCAATTTTACCTCGGTGATATCCTGTCCGTCTAAAAATAACTCGCCCGGATCGATATCGAGCAAGCGTGGCAGCGCATTAGCTAAAGTTGATTTTCCCGAGCCGATCGCCCCAACAATCGCGACAGTTTCTCCCGGTTTTATGGTAAAATCAACATCTTTGAGCGCGGGTATCTTAGCACCCGGATAAGTATAATTTAGATGGCGAGCCGCAATTTCGCCTTTGACTGGGGTTGGTAGTTCAACTGCATCGGCAGCATCCTTAATTTGCGGTTCCACAGTCAAAATTGATTCGATGCGATCGACACTCACTTCTCCCCGCTGGTAAGCAGTAATGGTGAAACCCAACAGCGCCGTCGGAAACACCAAACGCTCGACATAAATCAGCAACGCCACAAAATCGCCAATGCTAATTTGGCCATTAGCAATTGCCCCGCCACCCGCAGAAAGCAGCACCAACAAACTGATGCTTGCCAAACCGCCCAGCAGCGGAAAAATAAAGTTTCTAGTTTTTGCTAATTCCAAATTTGCTGATAGCAACTGCGCGTTGCTATTGCGAAAAGCTCGGCGTTCGTTTTCTTCTTGAGCGTAGATTTTAATTACGGACATCCCGCTCATATCTTCCTGGATTAAATCGCTCATCGCCGACAATTCCTCTTGCACGGCTAACTGTTGGATGCGAAGTTTGTCGCTAAATAACTGTACCAAAACCAGCATTAAAGGATAAACTGCGATCGCCAACAGCGTCAACCTTACATTAATCCCCAGCATCACCGGCAAAGTCAAAGCATAGGCAAATGCCGTATTCGCCAAACTCAGCACCGCAAACCCCACCAAGCGCCGAATATTGTCCAAATCGGAAGTAGCGCGGTTAATTAAATCTCCTACCGTATTGGCTGCAAAATAAGACGGTTCTAATGTTAATAAATGGTTAAAAATTTGCTGTTTGAGGTCAAATTCTACTTGACGCCCGACGCCAAACAGCAAAATCCGCGACGCCATCCGAATTACCCACATGATTGAGGCGAGAATCAGAATTAGTGCCACGAAGTTGAAAACTTGGTCAAATTTAGTCGCAACTTGGAGAGTGTCAACTGCATTCCGAATCAGCAGGGGAATGTAAACGCCCACAGCATTGACAACTAATAGCGAAAAAACGCCCCAGAATGTTGGTTTCCAGTGCGGGCGCATATAAGAGCCGAGTTTTTGCAGTCGAGAATAACGAGCCATTTGTTAGTGGGTAATTTGAGATTGATTGAGGAAAGGAAGAAGGAAGAAGGAAGAAGGAAGAAGGAAGGCGCAATCTTCAGCTCATGTTTGAGTAATTAGGAACGTCATCATCGTCGGGCGTGGTTGCTATAGAAGGTAGAAGGTCGAAAAAAAGAATAGAAGCTCTATCGAGAGGTAGATGACCGAAAACACAAGTTAAGAAATTTTTAATAAAAATTCTGCTTTGGGATGACGCGCCATCAAAATTAGGTTTTGACTTCAAGCAAAACCTGATTATATCGATATGTAACAAACCACATTATATCTGTGCTGACACGAGATCTGTGGGGACATGGCAATGCCCTGTCCTTAGCCACTCGGAACCAGCTTGCCCAAATCTCCAATCCGTCCCCCCAATCCCCCACACCGTTGAGGCGCGCTACAATCAAAAATCGATCAACTTAGCACTCAGACTCAGAGAGTGCTAAATTTGCTAATGTAAGCGATTGGAGACAAACATGACCAAAATAGTTGCATTTAGCGACAAATCTCGGCGGGCACTAGAACGCGGCGTCAATCAACTCGCCGATGCTGTCCGCATCACCTTGGGCCCGAAAGGCCGGAACGTCCTATTGGAAAAGAAATACGGCGCTCCCCAAATCGTTAACGACGGTATCACCGTTGCTAGGGAGATCGAACTCGAAGACCCCCTGGAAAATGCCGGCGCTCGCTTAATTCAAGAAGTTGCCTCCAAAACTAAAGATATCGCAGGCGACGGCACAACAACCGCAACGGTTCTAGCTCAATCCCTCATTCGCGAAGGTTTGAAGAATGTAGCCGCGGGCGCGAACCCAGTCGCGCTGCGCCGGGGTATTGAAAAAACGATCGCCCACTTGGTGCTGGAAATCGAGAAATTGGCGAAACCCGTGGAAGGGGCTGCAATTGCTCAAGTCGCCACTGTCTCCGCCGGTAACGACGAAGAAGTCGGCGCCATGATTGCCCAAGCAATGGAAAAAGTCACCAAAGACGGCGTAATTACTGTTGAAGAGTCGAAATCTCTGACAACGGAATTGGAAGTTGTCGAAGGGATGCAGTACGATCGCGGATATCTTTCTCCGTATTTCGTCACTAACACCGACCGCATGGAAGTTGAGTACGAAAACGCTCGCATCCTGATTACCGACAAAAAAATTAGCTCGATTCAAGAACTAATTCCAGTTCTCGAAAAAATCGCCCGCACAGGTCAACCGCTGCTAATTATCGCCGAAGATATTGAAGGCGAAGCTTTGGCAACTCTGGTAGTCAACAAAGCCCGCGGCGTATTGAACATCGCAGCAACGAAATCTCCTGGTTTTGGCGAGCGGCGCAAAGCTATGCTTCAAGATATCGCCGTGCTTACTGGCGGTCAACTGATTTCTGAAGAAGTCGGACTCAGCATCGATACCGCAACCCTAGAAATGCTTGGTACCGCCCGCAAAATTACGATCGACAAAGAAAACACCATCATTGTCGCTGGCGAAGAACACAAAGCTGACGTGCAAAAACGGATCGAGCAAATCCGCAAGCAGCTAGAAGCGACCGATTCCGACTACGACCAGGAAAAGCTAACCGAACGCATCGCCAAACTCGCCGGCGGCATCGCTGTAATTAAAGTCGGCGCAGCTACCGAAACCGAGCTCAAAGACCGTAAACTGCGTATAGAAGACGCTTTGAACGCTACTAAAGCTGCTGTGGAAGAAGGTATCGTTGCCGGAGGTGGCACGACGCTAATTCACCTGATTACAAAAATAGATGCGATCGCACATACTTTAGACGCCGAAGAACAAGTAGGCGCTGACTTGGTGAAGAAAGCTTTGGAAGCACCATTGCGTCAAATCGCAGATAATGCCGGTGTTGAAGGTTCCATCGTCATCGAGCGAGTGCGGGCGAGCGAGTTCAACATTGGCTACAACGCACTCACCGACGTGTACGAAGATATGATTGCCGCCGGGATTATTGACCCGGCTAAGGTGGTGCGATCGGCTTTGCAAAATGCCGGTTCCATTGCTGGTATGGTTTTGACCACTGAAGCTGTGATTGTCGAAAAACCCGAGAAGAAAAAAGCCGGCGGCGGCGACATGGGCGACATGGGCGGCATGGGCGGCATGGGCGGCATGGGCGGCATGGGTGGCATGGGCGGCATGGGCGGCATGGGCGGCATGGGCATGATGTAGTCTTCAGCCATTAGTCAGCAGTCATGAGTCTGTAGTCTGTAGGGTGCGCCATAATCACCATTGGTGTCAACAAGCGCATCTTCTGTAGTACCCGTCTGTTTGACGATTAGCGCAGCTTATCCCCCCGGCGCCCCCCTGATAGTCCGGGGGGACTTGAAGCTATCAAAGTCCCCCTTCTTAAGGGAGATGCAATGGGGATCGGGACTAAGCTAGAAGCGAGAGTTCTCATGGATTTTAAGCTTAAGTTGACACCTATGCAGTGGGCGCCTTACCCGATCGATAAACTAAGATTCTTCCAGGAAACCGCCTCTGGCCCCTCTCCCGTTCTCTTTTAAGACGAGGGAGTTACATTGTTGCTGTGCAAGTCTTGAGGAGATTGAAACAGAGTTTCGAGATAAACTCTCGCAGCCTGGCGATAGCTGCGCGAAAGTTCAGGCGTACCGCTATCGGCATTCTGCAACAAAAACAGCGACAGCGCTGCGGAAAATACTCGGTCTAGATCCCATTCAGGATGGGTTTCCAGGTAAGTTTTGAGAGAATCGTGCAGCGTTTCGGGAATTTCGGCAAAAATACTGACTGTTGGGTTCATCATTTTTTTTAGTCTCGCTAATAAATTGAAAACAGAACCCCCCTTCGGCCGGATACAGGTGCAGGCACAGCCGAAATCAGAGCGCTTTTTTTTAGGTCGGTCGCATCATTGTGCGCTATCAGGGGGTGGGTTTGTCAATGTTGCGAAATATTACAAAGTCCTTTATATAAAAAAAAGGTTTACCAAATAATAAGCTTTTCAGGGCATTTTTTGTTACATATCTTTATATTTTGGGAGCTTTATGAAAGATTGGGCAGCAAGTTAACGAAATCCCCAATTCCGCAGCAAGAGGCTACCGTGCCGTTAATTTCTGTGGAAAACTTTGTCTAATCTGTGGAAAACCTCAGACTTGCCTGTGGAAACACTGTGGAATGTTTAGGGAAAAGTCAGGGAAAAAATAAGAATTGCAAAGGGCATGGGGCATGGGGGCATGGGCATGGGGCATGGGGCATTGTTGACTGTTGACTGTTGACTGTTGACTGTTGATTAATGTTATTGGTTATTTGTTATTAGCCACTGCAAAGGATTAACAACTGACAACTGACAACAGTCAACAGTCAACTGACTAAGTGCCACTCTGCTGCTTTTTGGCGGATGGTTGCCAATTCTTCCGGTGGCATTTTGTCGAGATTGGCTAAGATAAAGCTCATGCGACCGATCGACTGAAGTTTGTCCCGGTGGCGCGCGAGGAAATCCCAGTAGAAGAAATTGAACGGACAGGCATTTTCGCCCGATCGCACTGTGCGATCGAATTTGCACCCCCGACAATAATCGCTCATTTTATTGATGTAATTGGCAGAAGCAGCATAGGGCTTCGACGCCAACACACCGCCGTCAGCAAACAAACCCATGCCCAGCACATTAGTCTGCATTACCCAGTCGTAGGCATCAATAAACGCACTGTGGAACCATTTTTCTAGCTGCTGGGGCGAGATTCCCGCAATTAGACCAAAATTGCTCACAATCATTAAGCGCTGGATATGGTGCGCGTAACCGCTGACTTCGACTTGAGTTAAAACTTGGCGCAAACAGTTCATATCTGTTTTGCTAGCGTCCCAAAAAAACTCCGGCAGCGGCTGAGTGTGGTTGAACCAATTCTTCTCAAAATAATCAGCATCCACGTAAAAATACATACCGCGAATGTATTCTCGCCAGCCCAGAATTTGGCGGATAAAACCTTCGACGCCGTTTAAATTTAATTTTTTTTCTAAGTAGGCTGTTTCGGCCGCTTGAATAACTTCTAAAGGATGCAGCAAGCCAATATTGAGATACGGAGAAATTAGGGAATGCCACATTGTTTCCTCCCCCGTTACCATCGCATCTTGATAAGGGCCAAAAGCAGGAAGACACTGTTCGATGAAATGCTCTAATACTTGCAGTGCTTGCTCTCGCGTAACTGCCCAGCGAAAAGGTTCAATCTTTCCGTAAGTTGGGAAAGATAGAGATTTAACTTGTGCAATAACTTCTTGAGTTATGCCGTCCGGTTCAAACCATAGAGGTTTCGGTGTATCCAGTTTTCCTTTGGGTGGCTGACGATTTTCTTTGTCAAAATTCCACTGCCCTCCGACAGGCTTATTGCCATCCATTAAAACTTGGAAACGCTGGCGGCTGGCTCGATAGAAGTCTTCCATTAACAAACGTTTGCGGCTTGACGCCCAATCTTTGAATTCTGTTTCTGTCCAGAAAAAGTGATTGTTGGGAATTAGGGTTATTTTGCAGGGGAGTTGCAAGTTTTGAAGAATCTGTAAAAAAGGTCTCTCGTTCGGAGCCATCACCTGCACTTCGGTGATATTGTGAGCTTGTATCCAAGCTTTGAGAGGTGTTTCAAAGTCGCCCGATGTTTTGTAAGTGACTTGGCAGCCGCTGCCGCGCAATTCTTCAGCAAAGTGCCGCATTGCCGACCAAATTAATACTAATTTTTGTCGGTGGTAGCGGCGCTGTTGAACGTGCTGCCAAGATTCAATTAAAATTACGGTTAGGGAAGATTTATCATCTGTGCGGTTGAGAGCAGCTTGGTTCTGCCAAAGTTGATCGCCTAATATCCAAATGCCAACAGTCATTTTACTTGTTTTACCCTAAAAGTTATATTTTACTTTTTATGAGCGCTGGTTGTCTATTCACAAAAATTAATTTGGTGAAAAATCACCACCCAAAACTCATAATTTATCCGCTTGTGGCGAGAACGTACTAGAGCATAACATTGATTTCCAAAGATAGGGCCATCGACCAGCAAATTTAAATTTTATGTCTGTGTATCCTTCAGATGTTAATAACTTGGTCAGCGTCTCTACTGAAAAAAATTTAATGTGACCGTTATCCCAAAGGACGGTAAAATGTTTGTCTAGTTTACCAGAAACCGCTAAAGCCAGATTTTTTAAATACCCGTGATAGGGTGTGGAAATAATTAGCCTTCCTCCGGGATTGAGGCATCTTTTGGCAGTTTTTGCTAGTTCTTTAGGATAAAGCAAGTGTTCGATTACTTCAATAGCTAAGACAACATCAAATGAGTTCAGAATATCGGTATCTGGGAGGTCGTAAATATCTGCTTGGATAAACTGACACTCGGGGAAACTTTGACTGGAGATGGCAATTCCGGGCGCAGAAGTGTCAACGCCGACAACTTCGCAGCCCTGCTCTGCGATAACGTGACTGAGGCTGCCATTGCCGCAGCCGAGATCCAAAACTCGGAGTTTTGTCTTGCTGGTGTGCTGAAGTGTCGCCAGCATTTCTAAAAGGGGAGATATCAAATAAGCGTGATGATATCTCGGACGGTTGTTTGTGTAATAATACGTATAATTGCTAAAGTTTTTTTTCATCGAT
The DNA here is from genome assembly GCF_036700865.1 of Microcoleus sp. S13C4. Classification (NCBI taxonomy): domain Bacteria; kingdom Bacillati; phylum Cyanobacteriota; class Cyanophyceae; order Oscillatoriales; family Microcoleaceae; genus Microcoleus; species Microcoleus sp. S13C4. The sequence continues at coordinate 52,278 of NZ_JAUBPS010000024.1, read as the reverse complement.
GAAGCTATGGAGATTATTGCCGAGACCGCGAATTTATGGAGCGTGGGTGCACTGTTTGGGCCAAGGTTCCCCACATTAGGGTTGTCAGAGTTGATCGGCAGCTCGATCGTCTCATTCTTTTTGTTTGACAGGTGAATTATTGTCACCGAATCAACCAGATGCCAAAAGAAATCTTTCACAGGGTGCAAAATCTTGCATCGCCCATCTCTGGCCCATCTCTCGAAGGCATTCGGAAAGAAAAAGTCCGATCGAGCAAGAATTCTCTCTGTACACTAGCCGGAAACCGAACTTTTTGCTTGTTAATTGGGGGCGAGTGCATCCATGCGATTCTAGCTTCAAGCAACTGCGGTATGTTCACCCGATGCTTTTTCCAGCCTGAAAAATTGGCTCCTGGGCGATGAGGTGCCAGTCCCTCCGAGAATTGAGAAGGGAAGTGTGACCGAAATCACAGGCAGTGGCGAAACAAATTGCTGAGCATCTTTGGGTCTACAGACTTAGAATCGAGATTACTACAGTGGCTTATATAATTGTGTTTAAATGTTGTTCTGAAGCGGTGTTCTCCAGTCAGCAGAGTCCCCTAGACAGATTCATGCTTTCGGTCTGGTTTATTTCACTTTAATGGTCGCTGTTGGGTGTTGCACCTTAATTTAGATATTTCCTATGGTTAAGTTAGGTCAATCCTCCTTTCGCCGTATTTTACTGTCGCGGATTTTGTTGCTCAGCGTACCTGTTCTACTGGTGGGGGAGTACGTTACCTATCGCAAGGCACGCTCAACGCTTCTGGAAACTGCTCGTCAAAACTTGACAGAAAGTGCAGTCAGAAAAGCAGACACTATTGAACAGTGGGCGAAATCGCTGAAGTCGAATCTGATCGGCGCTTCGGAAAGCTCGATGTTGCAGTCGGTAGATCCGAAGGATTATCAAAAGTTTATCGCCCAATTAGGGCAGCGGTTGCCAGCGCAGGTTGATTGCTTGCAATTGACTAATTTAAAGACAAATCAAGTGATAGCAAGCACTTGCGGGCAGCAGCCGATTCAGTCGTTGCCGGCAAAATTTTGGCCACCCGTACAGCAGCAGCAAACGCTGCTGGACGACAAGAGCGTTTACATCAGTCTGTCCTTACCTAAGCAACGACAGGGGACAGCAAACGATCAGAAGGTGGCTTTGGGGGCTGAGGATTTTCCTGGTGCGGGTAAAGAAGGCTCCGATAGCCAAGCGAGTTTGGTGTTGAGCGCTCCTGTTTACATTCGTCGGGGCAATACCCTGCAGTTGAGTTATGCTTTGAGTTTGCAGTCGGCTTTGCCTGTCCAAACCAGCGCTCCCAAGGGTTCTTTGGCCGGCTATACGGTGGCTATCGACCAAGATGGGACGATTTTGGCCCACCCGAATATAAACCGCGTGGGCCGCAATATCGCCCAAGAGGCAGATGCCGATCGACTCAAAAGTATTGTCAAAAGGGCGATCGCAGGCGGAACAGCTTTTCTCCATCTCTTTTCTTTTGAAAGAAATGGTGTAGAGTTACTAGCAGGATACGCTGCTATCCCGAGTCCTTCAACTAAACAGGAGAACAGCAAGTGGATTATTTTAGCTGTTTCTCGTTTAGATTACGCTCTGTCAGGTTTGGAAGAAATTCAGCAAGTTTTATTTAATTTAATTGTAGGTTTGGTTGCTGCTAGTATCATCGCGACTTTATATCTGTCTCGCGACTTGGCGCGTCCTGTGGAAAAACTCAGAGACTACGCGATGAAAGTAGATACGGAAGCGTCGCAGACAGTGCCCCAAGATTTCCAAATTAGGGAATTCAATCAACTATCAGAAGCACTAAACAGCATGGTGCAGGGCCTCAGATCCCGGGCAAAAGCATTGGAAGTCGCAACCGAGGAAGCGCAAGTTGCGAATCAATTAAAAAATGAATTTTTGGGAAATATTTCTCACGAATTGAGAACGCCGCTCAACGGGATTATTGGTTTTATTCAAATTGTGCGCGACGGCTACTGCGATGACCGAGATGAAGAAATGGAGTTTTTACAGCGGGCCCACGACTCGTCCATGCAATTGCTCAATATTATTAATGATATTTTGGACATTGCTAAAATAGAATCCGGCACCTTCTCCATGATCTTAGAAGTAGTTGATATTATTCAGGTACTTGAAGATGCCATTGATTTGCAAGCGACTCCAATCGAGGAGAAAGGCTTGAAGTTACGTTTGCCAGATCCTCATGATCCGATTATTGTTCATGCCGATCCAGAGAAGCTAAAACAGGTGTTTTTAAATGTTTTGAGCAATGCCGTTAAGTTTACAGAGTCGGGCAGCATTAATATATCTGTGCGGCTAGAGTCGAGGACTAATTCTGGTAGTTTTAACGGCAGTGGGGAAACTACGACTGGCACCAGCGCTCAAAGCGATTGGGTGGTGGTGACAATTAAAGATACGGGAATTGGTATTGAGCCCGAGAACCAGCAGAAATTGTTTCAACCTTTTGTGATGGCTGATGGTTCTACAACTCGCAGGTTTGGCGGTAACGGTTTGGGCTTGGCTATCTCGCGAAGGATAATGGAATCTATGATCGGAAGCATTACCCTGCACAGCGCGGGCGTGAATCAAGGTACTACGGTGATGATTTCTTTGCCTGTTAATCAGCAGTCAAGTTTTTATTTTCACAGCCCGGACTTAGTAACGGAAAAGGGAAATTTCAAAAGTTGAGGAGTGATTTTCCCAATCTAAAATCTAAAATCTAAAATCTAAAATCTAAAATCTAAAATCTAAAATGGTATTAGGGGCTGTCCGCCGAGTTCGAGGGATTTGCTCAAAGTGCTGAGAATGCGGATTAATTCAACGGAGGCGGAGCCGGAAGAGGTAGGACAGGAGGTATTAGTGTAGACGCAGTTGAGGAAGCGATCGCACACTCTCCTGAGCGGTTCTACTTGTTCTAAACTCAACACTTCGCGGTGTTTAAGGCTTGTTGGCTGCGGTGCGAGCGCACTTTCAAAAGAGTTATTCTCTTCGCCTCCCCAATCTGGATTGCCACGCTGCACAATCAGGGGAGTTTCTGGCGACATTTCGTCAAAAATCAAGGTTCCCAAACTGCCAACAACTGTTAAGCGCCGTTGTTTGTCGGGATTTAGCCAGCACAGGTGAATAAATGCTTGAAATCCGTCGGGATAGGTAAGCGTTACCCAAACTAAATCTGCTAGTTTGTCGGCCGGATTAGTAGTCAGCAGTGAAGGAGCCAATTGATTTTCAATTTCTGCTGTTTCTTGATTTATTCCTTTTTCCTTGTTCCCTTTTCGTGATTCCTTCGGAAAAACAGTGCCGATCGCCCTTACTTCAATTGGGGTTTGTTCCAACCAAGTATTGAAAATCGCGATATCGTGAATAGCTAAGTCCCAAAGGGCATCAACGTCATGGCGAACAGGTTCAAAATGGGTGCGCTGGGCGTAACCGTAGCGCAATTTTCCCAGTTGATGCTGTTTAATAATTCTTTGGCCTCGATCAACTGCTGGATGAAACAGATAAGTGTGGTCAACGAAGAGTTGCCGCTGCTGTTTTTCGGCTAATTGGCAGAGTTCTATGGCTTCCGTGAGGTTGAGGGCGAGAGGTTTTTCTGCTAAGACGTGGTAGCCTTGTTTCAGCGCTGCTGCTGCGAGGGTGTAGTGTGTGGAAGCTGGAGTAGCGATCGCCACAGCTTGCAGTCCCGGTAAGGCTTGCACTTGAGACCAATCGGTAGCTAGAATCACCGAGGCATCCAGATTAAACTGTTTTTGAACGGCCGCCAATGAATCTCGATTCGGGTCTACCACCGCTAAAACTTGGCTATTGGGATGTTCGAGAAAGTTGCGAATTAGGTTAACTCCCCAGCGACCTGCACCCCATACAGCTATTCCGATTTTCATTAATTATAATTTCAAAAATAGCACCGGAATTCTAGCATATTTTGTTATTATCTATGTTTTAATAAAAAAAAATCACGGTTGACTCTTGACTGTTGGGAGTAGTTATTGGTTATTGGTAGCAGCTAACAAATAACAAATCACTGCTAACACCAGTCAACTGTCAACTGACTAATGACTACCAACTAATTTATTGAAAGCTACCTGAGCCGCTGCTTGTTCGGCCGCTTTGATCGATCGACCTTTTCCCTCTGCTACCAACTTTCCCTGAATGAGAACTTCTGCTGTAAAACGATCTTCCCCGCCCTGCACTGTCCCGGTTTCTTGCACGCTATATTTGGGCAAAGTTTTGTATTTGCCTTGAGTCAACTCTTGGAGAGCAGCTTTGTAGTTTTGGCGGGCAGGATCGCTGCGGATTTCTGTCGCTAAGCGTTGAAAGTGAGAATCTAGCCAAGGGCGAATTAATTCTAAGCTCTGGGTACTCAAATAAAGCGCAGCCAGTACCGCTTCCAAAGCGTCGGCCAGTCGGGGTTCAGCGCCTGTTTTGTCCGAGGCGGCGCTGCTGGAAACAATTAAATAGCGATCGAACCCATAACTTTCAGCGATTTTAGCAAGAATGCGATCGCTCACCAAGATCGATCGAATAGCCGCAAATTCCCCCACTGTACAGTCGGGATAAATCTCAAACAACAATTCCGACGCAGCCAGTCGCACAACTGCATCCCCGACAAACTCTAGTTGCTCGTAATTTGCCTTAGCTGACGCGCTCGCATGAGTCAAAGCTAAATCGAGGAGATGCCATTTTATCGCATCATTTTTTTGCAGTCCCAATTTTTGAATTAATGTTTCAAGTTGCTTTTGGCGACCCGGATAAATCATACCATTTTAGATTTTAGATTTTAGATTTTAGATTTTATAATTGCGAATCACGGATGACTATCCTGGCTTGGAGCTTGTGTAAAGTTGCATTATTTTTTGAAAATGGTATCAGATTCATCTCGCCAAAAAGCTTTTCATTAAAAAACTAAATAGTCCTCCTGGTGCTTATGGTGAACCTTACCTAAAAGCAGTGCACACCTTTGCCAACATAAAACAGGTCGAAAGGATTTGTTGACCTTATTCCCAAGCGGTAATTTTAATTAAATGGGGGGGGAAAAAGTCGGACATAAGCCGGGTTCTGTTCTCTCAACTGCAAGCAGTTTTCGAGGGCAGTTATCTATCTGGGACGCCTGTTACCAGACGCCTCAAGCGGTACCAAAAAACGGAACTGGTAAAAAACCAACCATAGTTCCTCCGACCTTGCTCCCAACTGGGGTTTACCGAGCCAGCACCTCTCGATGCTGCTGGTGCGCTCTTACCGCACCTTTGCACCCTTACCCCCTCACACTTTGCGATGTTCGATGCTTGATTTTTGATTCAATCTCAAATCTCAAATCTTAAATCTCAAATCGGGGGGCGGTATCTTTCTGTGGCACTATCCTCACGATCGCTCGCACTGGGCGTTACCCAGCAAGTTTGGTTTTTCGGGAGCCCGGACTTTCCTCAGACCAGCTTTCGCTAATCCGCAACCGCCTGCGCCTACTTTTTCCCCAGATTTATTGTACGCGATCGTTCGTCAATCAATTTAAGATTTGAGATTGAAGATTTTAACTTGTCGCCCACTTAATTTAGGGATTTGTGTTTATTCAAACTCTTGTACGGTAGGCCCGAAAGCCCGCCCAACAATTGAATTTCCCTGCAACTCCCCTTAAATTCACTCACGGATGAATCAGGGGGCACAAAAGTTGGCAATTATCATACAAGGATTTAGGACACGGATTCAACTAGGGGCAGGAAACCTTTTTACCTAACAGGATTTAGAATTCTTCAATCTTGAATCCTAAATCTAAAATCTTCAATTCGGTTACTTTCTTGAGTCATCTTTCACAGTAGAAAAGTTTTCAAACCAGCCGCGCCGCCAAAAGAAGTAAACTAAAGCAGAGGCTATCGCTAGCATCAGCGTCCAACAAAGCGGATAGCCAAAATACCAATTCAGTTCTGGCATATTCAATGGCGATTTCTCTGTATTGAAATTCATCCCGTATACTCCCGCCACAAAAGTTAGAGGAATAAAGATACTAGAAATCACTGTCAGCAGTTTCATAATTTCATTCATTTTATTGCCAACCGAGGACAGATAAACATCCATTAAACCCGAAGACAACTCTCGATAGGTTTCCACCATATCCATCACCTGCACCGTGTGATCGTAACAGTCGCGCAGGTAAATTCGCACCTCCGGACTAATCAAATCACTGCTATCTCGAATCAAAACATTAATTGCATCCCGCTGCGGCCAAATGGCACGGCGCAGAGTCAGCAATTCTCGCCGGATTTTATAGATTTTTTCCAGGGTTTTGCGGGTGGGGTTCACCACCACTTCATCCTCTAATTCTTCAATGCGCTCTCCGTAAACTTCTAATACTGGGAAAAATCCATCTATAATCGAATCTAACAAAGTATAAGCCAGATAATCTGCTCCGTGTTTGCGAATAATTCCTTGTCCTTTACGAATGCGATCGCGCACAGGTTCAAAGCAATCATAGTCCGGTTCTTCCTGAACAGTTAACAGGTAGTGCTTGCCCAAAATGAAACTTACTTGTTCTTTATGAAAAGTATCTAATTCGGGATGGAGCATCACCATCCAAGCAATGATTAAAATGTGTTCTTCATAGTCTACTACTTTCGGTCGCTGGGGAACATTAACTACATCTTCCTGAGCCATTAGGTGTAAATTAAACACTTCGCCCATTTGTCGCCAAGTTTCTTGGTTTCCCAATCCCAACATATCAACCCAAGAAACAGATTCTGTATCTAAATAAGGAGCAGCTATTCGAGGATTTGCCAATTTAGCGCGAGTTGCGGATATTTCGCAATAGTCAATTAATACAATCTCCGGAGGCGGCGCATCTGGTTCTAAGTCGAGAGTTCCCGGCGGAGCCCCCGGATCATCATAAAAATAGTCAACATAGGAATCATCATCATCATCATCTTCTTCTTTAATTTGTTTGGCAACGGCACTAGAAGTATGTATGCTTTTGTATACCATGCTAATATTCCTGACTTTTAGAACCTTTAATTAGATTATCATTTTTCTGGTGCAACTACCAATTACCAATAAGTCATTACCTTTGCCGAATTGGAATCTCGATCGCGAATTCAGTTCCCTCTCCCGGCGCGGAAATGCACCGCAGCGTTCCCCCGTGTCTTTCCACCACAATCTGATAGGATATAGACAATCCCAAACCTGTACCTTTACCTACGGGTTTAGTAGTAAAAAACGGGTCAAATACCCGAGATTTAACAGACTCTGCCATTCCCGACCCATTATCTGAAATTGCGATCGCAACCCGATTGTTCTCCAACACCTCCGTGCGAATCCGAATCCAAGGCAATGCGTCGCAACTTAAAGGTAAAGTCGGAAAATCTTGCCCTCCCTCTTCCGAATAACTCGCCAAGTCCAACTTCCTATGCCTGACATCCGCTAAAGCATCAATAGCATTATTTAAAATATTCATAAAAACTTGATTTAACTGTCCAACGTAGCACTGTATCGGCGGCAATTTTCCATATTCTTTAACTATTTCAATCGGGCGATTTCTGCCATTTTCTTTAATTTTGTGTTGCAAAATTAACAGAGCGCTGTCTATGCCTTCGTGGATATCAACACGCTTGATATCTGATTCTTCCAGGCGGGAAAAGTTGCGTAAAGACAGAACAATTTGCCGAATGCGCTCTGCTCCCGTTTTAATTGAATTCAGGAGGTGCGGGAAATCCTCTTTCATAAATCCCAAGTCTATTTCTTCAGCCAACTCTGCTATAATAGCAACAGGTTCCGGGTAATGTGTTTGGTACAAACTGCACAGTTCCAGCAAGTTTTTGGCATACTCACTAGCGTACATAATATTACCGTAAATAAAACTGACAGGATTATTAATTTCGTGAGCAATTCCCGCCACTAGCTGTCCCAAACCCGACATTTTTTCCGCTTGAATTAGTTGAGCTTGAGTCCTGCCTAATTGTTTCAATGTTTGCTCAAGTTGGCGATTTTTATGTTTTAATTGAGATTCGGCTTGTTTCCGTTTGGTGATATTGCGCGCGATCGCGATCGCTTGATTCGAGTTAAAAGGCAGCAATCTCGCTTCATAAGTTTCTTCTCCTGCGGGCATAGCTAGCGAATACTCTATATTAATTGGAGTTCGTTTTTCGGAAACTTCAAGCATTGCCATCTCGAATTCGCGGGCGGCGGTTGCGGGCAATATATCGGTCATTCGTTTGCCCAGAAAATACTCGGGGCTGAGGTAAAAATCCAAGGAATTTCCTGACAAGTAGTCCAAAATAAGGCCGTCAGCATTGAGCCGGAAATACAAATCTGGCAATGCCAGGAAAACTGCTTCCAACTCGGAAGTTTTTTGGCGCAATGCTTCTTGAGCGCAGTAGCGATCGCTAATATCAAAAATCACCCCGTCCAAACAGCAAACGTTTCCCTCTGCGTCGAACACAGGAGAACCTTTATCCCACACCCATTTAACCGTGCCGTCTGCTGCTAGCAAGCGGTATTCCAAATTATAAGACTGTTTGTTTTCTATTGCTTGCCGAATAGTGACTTCTACTTTTGCCAAATCTTCCGGGTAAATAATGCTAGCAAAAGTCCTACCTCCCCTGTCCAAAGACAAAATAAAATTCGCAGCAGGGTAGCCCGTTAGTAAGTAAACGGCATTGCTAATAAAACTTGTTGAAAAATCGCATTGCCAGCGATAAACTACTCCGGGAATATTCGCTACCAAAGACCTAAATCTGGTTTCGCTCCGGCGCAAAGCTGCTTCCGATTCATGGCGTTCTGTAATATCGTGAGCGAAAGCTAGCACTGCAAATATATTGCCCTCAGCGTCGCGCAGGGGCAGTTTTTGGGTGTCAAAAATATGTACTGAACCGTCTGCAAACGTGGCCACATCGCAGGGATTATGGACGATTTCACCTGCCAGTACAGCAGAGTCGTCAGTGCGAAAGCCTCGGATATTTTTTGCTGAGTTTCCCAATACTATCTCTTCGGAAAATCCTAACTCTACATCTAATTTTCCAATAATTTCTTCGACTGTTTTACCGAGCGCTTGAGCGAAACTCCTGTTTGCCAAAATACAGCGAAAATTGTTGTCCTTGGCAAAAATCCAATCGCTGGTTTTGTCTATTACTGTACGCAGGAGTTGTTCGGAACGTTCGGTTTTTTCCAAAGAGGCTTGCAGTTGTAATTCCAGGCACTTGCGAGCAGTAATGTTTTCAAAAGCAACACCGACGCAGTTATTCGGTAAGGGAAAAGCTTTAATAGAAAAAGCGCGAGTTATTCTGCCCGCTTCATCACAGTCAATATCTTCAAGTTCTACGGCTTTCTGGCTGCGAATTACCGAAGCAAATGCTTGGGGAATGTTTTTCGATCGCAGGTGGGGAAAAATCTCGTCGATTGTCATTCCCAAAACATCCGCCATTTCTAATCCGGTAAACAGGGTAGCAGCGGGATTCGAGGCGATCGCCCTGAGAGTGCTGTCATCGTCTATATTTTCTAAATGGTAGACGTACAAACCAATTTGCATATTCTCGACAATTTGGTCGTAGAGGCGCACGCTTTCGTCTACCTGCCTGCGTTCGGTGATATCTTCAGTAATACCTAAAACGTACTGAGGATTGCCTGCGGAGTCGAGAATTGGCACTTTGCGGGTGTGCAATATTCTCATACCTTTGTGGCGAGTTTGGATCGGTTCTTCGGCTATGTCTTGAACAGTAGATTGGTTGCGATCGGCGGTCAATATTTCTCTATCTTGAGCAGTAAAAACATCAGCTTGTTCTTTGGGGTAAATATCGTAGTCATTTTTGCCTATCGCCTCTTGAGAAGTAACACCTGCGATCGTTTCTCCGGCTTTATTCCACAGCACAAATTTCAGCGAAGAAGCATCTTTAGCAAAAACTCCCACCGGCAGGTTTTCTACTACGGAATTGAGGAAGCCTCTAGCTGATTTTAATTCAGCTTCTGCACGCTTGCGTTCGATGCCTAAAGCGATGACATCGGCAACCGATGCTAAAGTTTCCTGAAAGGGTGCTGTCAGGGGCTGGCGGCTGATAATTACCATGACTCCCACCAGCCGTTCTTCGACTATCAAAGGGTAGCCAGCGAAGGTAAGAATTTGCTGGGGAATTGGGCAATTTGCCGGCTTTTGACTGGTGTTGATAATTGCTACTTCGGAATTTTGCGCCTCTGTTGCTTTGGCGGATTCTTCCTCTGGTAGTCCAAAATTATTCAGTTCAAATCCGCAGTCAAATTCCGGTTTTTGCTGTTTGGCGATCGAGTTAACCTTACTTTCAATAAAGCTAGCCCGATCGTCTGTGCGGCTGTATATTCCCGAGGCTGCTTGCAATTCCCAAACATGATGTGGAGAGTTGAAAGTCCAAATTTCAGCCGAAGCCACATCGAGATTTCGCACCATTGCCTCGCAGCAGGGAAGCAGGATATCTTGAGGGTGTTTGGTGAGGGCAATACCCACATCGGCTACCATTGCTGTGAGGCGAGAAGCTTGGGCTTTTTCTGCTTCCAACCGTTTGCGATCGGTGATATCTTCCACCAAAGAAAGCACGGTAAAAGTGTCGCCACTGCGAATAATCGAGTTGAACCAGCGACACCAAATTACCTGTCCGCTTTTAGTATAGTTGCGGTTAATTGAAGTATTGCCGTTGCCGGTGGCTAGTTCGAGTTCGATCGCGCTTACAGCCTCTCTATCTTCCTCGCAAACCAAAGCCAAATCGCCGAACTGCTTGCCCATCATATCATCGGATGTCCAGCCAAAGATTTCTTCAGCGCGTTTCGACCACTGAATGATCCGAAAATCTTCATCCCAGCCTACCATTGCCAGGGGACTGTTAGCTGCATTCAACCATAGTAAATGGTTCGATCGGCGCAACTGTTGAGTTTTCTGCTGCTGCCAGCGGTAGTGCCTGGTGATATCTCTACCGACGCCCAAAACCCGCATCTGGTTGCTAGAGGCATCCACCGCTGGCGTATAAGCAGTTTCGTAAATTTTAATCCCGCCGTCGGCCGCCGTCACCTCATGAATTGCCAGCCGTTTTTCCCCGGTTATAAATACTTGTTGCAGGCAGGAATCAATCTGCAAAATTATATCTTTTATCGCAGGATTATTAGGATATAATTTCAATAATTCCTGATTAGTTTTGTTGAGTATTTCAGCAGGCTCCAATCCCATCCAAGCAGCAGCAATAGGATTGATCGAGAGGTACTTTTGCTGTCGGTCGCACTCTAGGAAACCATCAACCGAGTTAGAGAAAAAAGACTGAAACGAGTTGATAACTTCCTGCATGGGTATTTTTTCATGAGAAAAGCTTAGTATTACGGAAACCTCATGTCTTTAGACTGAGCGAGGCAGCACGTATCAGGCAGTTTTCACCGCCTTGAATATTGATTATTGCTGCTACACAGGGCTACTAGGTACTTTTATGATCTATTTTCAACGGAACAATTACCGTTTTAAATATTTCATCGGCGATGCCATAGCAGCTTGGCCTTACACCCATATTTTTGATAACGTAATCCGTTAAGACTATAGCTAGTCAACTCTCTCTTTTGATTAGGGCATAAAGCCCCCTCTCTTGAGAGCGGGGTGCTGACTTGCTTAAGCTGTAAAATTTTCCTAAAGTTAGTTTAACCCACTCAAATCTTTTTGGGCACTTTACTGCTGCGTTTCCCGGTGCAATTTTTGGCGCTGTTCCCTATAATACAAAAATTTTAAAGAAATAGTATTTTTAGGAATATAGCTTAATTACAGCAGATGCTCTTTTTTTAAACCAGGCCCAGCGGATACAAAAGCGAGATGGAGAGAGGGGGAGACGAGGAGGTGGGCAGAGAGAGGTTCTCATCCACAACCTGCGAGAAAAATGCTTAAGAAATGCCCGAAAGCGTACCAATTCCCAATTCCCAATTCCCAATTCGGTAATCTGAAAGCGGTTTGGCACTACGCGCGGCAATGAACGCAAGCCGTGCAAAGCCATGTAACATAAAGATTGCGATATTTTTCTATGTAATATGGAACTATTAGATACCTTGATTGTGGGTGCGGGTATTAGCGGTTTGAGTTTGGCGCACGCACTTGACAAGGAAGCAACGAGTGCATCGCCGCTGAAGATTTTAGTCGCTGAGAGTCAGGGACGTGTGGGCGGGAACATCACCACTGTCACAGCGGAAGGGTTTCTCTGGGAGGAGGGCCCGAATAGTTTTTCGCCGACGCCGGAATTGATGAAGTTGGCTGTGGATGTGGGATTGAAGCAGGAGTTGATTTTTGCCGATCGCAAATTGCCTCGTTTTGTTTATTGGCAAAATAAGCTGCAACCGGTGCCGATGAGTCCACCGGCGATGATTCAGTCTCAGTTGCTGAGTTTTCCAGGGAAACTGCGGGCGTTGTTCGGGGCTTTGGGGTTTGTCGCGCCGGCAATCGGTGCTCGACTTTCGCAGCAGGGTGACGAGGAAACTGTTTCTCAATTTTTCCGCCGTCATCTCGGTACGGAAGTGATGCAGCGGTTGGTGGAACCTTTTGTTTCTGGGGTTTATGCGGGAGATCCGCAACAACTTAGCGCGGCGGCGGCTTTTGGTCGGGTAACAAAGATGGCTGATGTGGGTGGCGGACTGGTGGCGGGGGCGCTGCTTTCTGCTAGGAAAAGACCGAAGAAAATGCCCGCAGACCCGAATGTTCCTAAAACTAGGCCGGGGGAGTTGGGTTCGTTTAAACAGGGGTTGAAGGCTCTGCCAGAGGCGATCGCTGCTCAATTGGGCGATCGACTGAAACTCAACTGGCACTTGACTCGCCTCCAGCGTACACAACGCGAAACTTACATTGCTGTATTCTCCACGCCCGACGGACAGCAGGAAGTTGAGGCGCGTACCGTGGTTTTGACAACGCCGGCTTACGTTACAGCCGATTTGTTGCAGCCTCTGCAACCGGAAGTTAGCAGTGCTTTACAAGCTTTTACTTATCCTACGGTTGCCTGCGTTGTATTAGCATATCCGCAGTCAGATGTCAAGGGTAAATTAGTAGGTTTTGGAAATTTAATTCCGAGGGGGCAGGGAATTCGCACTCTCGGGACGATTTGGACATCGAGTTTATTTGCCGATCGCGCGCCTGCGGGCTGGCAAACTCTCAGCAGTTACATCGGCGGGGCTACTGATTCGGATATTGGCAATCTTGACTCAGAACAAATCGTTCGGGAGGTACACCGAGATTTGTCTCGGATTTTGCTGAAGCCCTCGGCGGCGCAGCCGAAAGTTTTGGCGGTGAATGTGTGGAAGCGGGCGATTCCTCAGTACAATTTGGGGCATTTCGATCGCCTGCAACAAATCGATCAAGGTTTAAAATCTTTGCCTGGGGTGTATTTGTGCAGCAACTACGTTGGTGGCGTGGCTTTGGGAGATTGCGTGCGAAGGGGTTTTGATCGTGCACGAGAAGTGGGCGAGTATTTGCAGAACAAACAATCAGATACTCGATCTGAATGATTGTCTGGGGAGGGCGGGTTTAAAAATATCGAGTATGTTAATCCGAGATATTGGTGAACCCGCCCCTAAAGCCGAATGGCGAATGCTACTAGGTTGTTGGCTCAAACTTGTAACCCACCCCCCGGACGGTTTGAATCATCGGCAGTTGATTGGGATCTAGTTCAATTTTGCGGCGAATTTGACCGATATGGACATCCACCACGCGATCGGCTCCTACATACTCGTAGTCCCAAACTTCATGCAGCAATTCCGATCGCCTCCATACGCGACCGGGTTTGCTGGCCAAACAGTACAGCAGGTCGAATTCTAAAGCAGTCAAAGCAACTATCTGACTGCCGAGAATTACCTCGCGGCGAACCGGATCTATTAGTAGCTCTCCAAAAGTAAGACTTTGTTGTTCGGCGGGAGTAACAATGCGTTTGCGCTTCAAAATTGCTGCAACGCGAGCTCCAATTTCTACAAGACTAAAAGGTTTAGTAATGTAGTCGTCAGCACCTTCGGCAAACCCTTTCATTTTGTCAGCTTCATCGGTTCGGCTGGTCAGCATCAACACAAACACGCCCGTGCGTCTTTGCATTTCTTGACACAGTTTGTAGCCAGTCGTATCAGGTAAATTTACATCTAGAACTACTAAGTCAGGATTGAGTTGCTCAAATAATTCCAGACCAGTCTGACCGTCCTGGCCAGACTCAACTTGATAACCTTGCTGGCTCAAAAAACGGTGAATTAAATTTCGGATTGCCGGGTCGTCATCAACCACAAGAATTTTTACAGGGGCCATGACCACAAGTTTGCTTGAAGAATTAGGCAAGAATATTCAGCCATAATAATAGAAAACTGGATACAAATCTCGAAAAAATTGAGCTTTTAATAGTTATAGCCCTATTTATAACCTACGCAAAATTTCAGGCAATAAATCTCCAGGAACTTTGGATAAGGCTAAATTTTGGCCTGGCAGCCCACATTCACTATAGAAAGCTCTAATCGTTTTAACAATATAGCTCAATGCTGTTTGCCGGGAATCAGCAGCTTGGGAGTTTGCCGGGGCTTGCAGGTTGAGTTTATCCCCATATGTTAACCCTTTGTCATTGAGATGTTGTCCCCATTCGACGCACACTTGCAACTGGTGGTGTAGTGCTGCTTCTAGATGGCTTGTCTGTGCGACTTTGTTAGTGGCGAAAGTTGGGTCGGTGGCTAGTTGATAGTGGGCTAGTCCGAGATTGTTGCGAGCGGCCAAGGCGTCAAAGGTGAGTTGGGTTCGATCGAGCTCTCCGGCGATATCCAGAGCGGCTTCGTAGGCGGTAATCGCCTGCTGCAATGATTCTGTCCGCGCCTGTTTCTGCTGAAACTGGTTCGCCAAATGCCAATAAGCGGTACCCAGATTATTGGAGGTGGCTGCTGCTGCTGCGGGTACTAATTCTCGGGTGCGGTATTTCAATGCTTCGCGGTAGGCGGAAATCGCCCTGACTAGCAGGGGTTCTGAGGGTTCGTGCTGGGCGAGGTTCCAGCAGGCGGTACCGAGGTTGTTTTGCACTCCGGCATAGTTGAGGGGTTCTCGTTCGGGACTGTAACAGGAGAGGGCTTGGGTGTAAGCTGCGATCGCCCTTTTGAGATATACGATCGGCTCACCATCTTGGGCTAAATTCCAGTATGCTGTCGCCAAATTATTCTGAGCAGCAGCGTACTGCTGAGGCTCCACGGCGGGGTCTAGATCCAGCAGCGCTTGTTGGTAAGCTGCAACTGCGTGCTGCAAGTTCTCTGTCTTGTCTCGATAGCGGGCTAAATCGGCCGAGGCGATTCCCAAATTTTTGTTTAATCTAACGCGGGTTTGGGGTACGGTTTCGGTATCTGTTCGGTTCAAACCTTCAAGGTAGAGGGCGATGCTGCGTTCAAGGCAGGATACCGGATCGGAGGCGTTATGCTGCGTGCGATCGCGCGATAGCATCCAATAGAGAGTGCCGAGATCGTTAAGCAGATCGGAAATTGGCGGTAGGCTGTTGGACTCCTGGGCGTACTGAGTTAAATTTTGTGTCAATTGGGCAATCAGCCGCGCGCATTCCTCAGTTAGTGGTTGATTTTGCTGCGAGTTGCTGTCAACGTCGAGATACGCAATCACTTGTTCGATCGCGCGAATAGCGATTGTCAGGTTTTGCTCTGAAACGTCTCCGCCCAGAATGCGATCGCGGTAGTAATTTCCCAAACTGTGATAAGCCAAAGCCAATGCTTCGGAACAACACTGATGTTCTTGCAGCAGTTCGATGTATTGCAGAGTTTGCAGCGGCAGAAAATTCTCCTCTGATGAGGCATTATTTTCGGCTGCCACATCCTCAGAAGCGGCTGCTAGCACCAAATCTGCCAGTTCGACGGATTTAGAATCTGGCCCTGGGGACGGGGAATGGGAAATTGGGGATTGTTCGTCCTCTGTTAGTTGGACGGATTTAGAATCTGGCGCTGGGGACGGGGGATAGGAAATTGGGGATTGTTCGTCGGGAATTGGGGATTGTCCAGACAAAGAAGGTATTAAAAGTTGGTTGCCAAAGTCTCCGCTGTCCCGTAAGTTTCGTAAGTCTCCGGAGTGCCCGAAGTCCTCAAAGTGCCCGAAGTCTCCCTTAGCTGGAGTTGGTTCGCCTTCAAACTCAAATACTCCGGTTCGCCAGTGCCAAAATTCCGGGGCCGATTGCTCGATCGAACTTAGCCAGGGGCGCGACACCCACAGCAACAGAGTAGACTCGCACATTTGCAGGTTTGCTTCGATGTCTCTCAAATAGCTCAGGAACGACCACTGCACTGCTGCTGACTGTCTGGTCAGGTGTTCTGCCCCGAGAATTTGAAATCCCGGCAAAGGGCTGTAGCTGCCTCTGTTTTGCGGCGGTGGGTGTTGGGTCAGCCACGCGGCGATCGAACCCCAAGGATTTGGATCGCTCAAGTCGAGTTCCAAACTGACAAATCGGGGGTAGTTGATCGGGGAGCGAGGATCTGAGCCTGCGCTCTCTGCGGCTAATTCTGTCTGCAAGCGGGCTGCCAGACAGTCCCGCAAGCACAAGTCGTCGCAGGCGGCAATAAAAATTTGACGGCGTAAATTGAGGTCGATCGCCTGTTTCAAGCGTTGGTATATCAGCTTGTTCGAGCTAGAAACTGTTTGGGAAGGAATAGACATCACGGTCAGCCGATGTTAGATTTTAGATTTTAGATTTTAGGTTTTAGATTGTAGATTGTAGATTTTAGAGTTGAGAGTTAAAATCTCCATCGCTCATAACTCACAACTAAGCCCCGAAGGCAGTCAATCGCACCCGTGATGACTAAAGGATTGTAGATTTTCAATTGGCAATTTTATGTGGGTGGCGAACCAGTGTGATTAATTGCAACCCAAGTCCCTGAACCCAACAGCCGAGAGGAAAAAACCCAATTTCTGCTTGTCTTATTTAGCTTTCCAGCTCGCTCGGCACGCTTCAGGATTGTCGCAACTACCTGCTTTGTATTGAAACACAAAAACCATGTTTCCATTGGTTGGAAAACATGGTTTGCTGAAGGATTATTTAAAATTGCGATTTGAAGCAGCTTTGACTCTCAGCCCAGCTTTTAGACGGAAGCAGCCACAAATACCAAACCAGCGACCAACATGGCTGCTGCAATTCCCATAATGATATAGTTCCGTTGCTGGTTCTTGTTGGGAGGTTCGGCGCCGTACACCTTCGGCTCTTTAGCAAAGTTGTTCAGGCGTCCATCGTCATCTTTGATGTAAGGCATCAGTCACAATCCTTAATATTTTTGATGCTTACAACTGTACCAAAAAAGCGCCCAGGAAAATTCTGCCATTTATTTGGAGGTGACAGTGCCTGTTTGGGGAGAAGAGGCGATCGCGTAATCTTTGACCGGCATTCTTCCTGCTAAGTACGCCATCCGCCCCGCTTCTGCTGCCATTCCCATTGCTTTGGCCATTGCGGGGGAATTTTGGGCATTGGCGATCGCCGAATTAATCAAAAGTGCATCGGCTCCCATTTCCATTGCTCGGGCCGCTTCGCTCGGCGTTCCGATCCCCGCATCGACTACCACCGGAACATTCACCGTGTCAATAATTATTTGAATGTTGGCCGCATTATTGATCCCTTGCCCGGAACCGATGGGCGAACCTAAAGGCATGACTGTCGCACAACCGACTTCTTCGAGGCGTTTTGCCAGCAAGGGATCGGCATTGATGTAGGGCAAAACGGCAAAACCTTCTTTAACTAATTGTTCTGCCGCTTCCAAAGTGCCGATCGGATCTGGCAGCAAATATTTAGCATCGGGAATCACTTCTAATTTGACAAAATTATTGTCTTCTTGCCCTAAAAGTTTCGCCATTTCCCTGCCTAAACGAGCTACTCTAATAGCCTCATCCGCAGTTTGACAACCCGCAGTATTTGGCAGCATCCAAATTTTAGTCCAATCCAGAGCCTCTGCCAATCCTTCATGGCCGGGAGCATTTGTTTGCACTCGCCGCACAGCTACAGTCACAATTTCGCACCTGCTAGCGTTGACACTTTGCTGCATTTCTGCGATGCTGCGATATTTTCCCGTCCCCGTCATCAAGCGAGAATGAAAAGTTTTGCCGGCGATAATTAGAGGTTTGTCTAAAGGGGGCGTTGCTGTATCTACTGGATAGCCAAAAATGCTGTACTCAAGTGCCTCTTCCCACTGTGTTCTGCCACCCATCATCTCTTCAAGCTTCCAACCTTCTTCTATTGTGAGATCGTCGTGGCTAACAGCATATAAAATTTGCCCTACAGTAATTAATTTAGCATCTCGCGGCATATTGTTCTGCAATCCCCGCGCTACAATCTCTTTAAATTCGCTGAAATGATCTTCCATTGTTCCACTCTTCCCTTGTGATGATTTGAATTTGTTCGCTGTTAACAACAAAAAATATTTTTTGAATTTGCTTTTCGGTATCCCAAAACAGAGCTTGTTTGATGCCAGCGTTGATTTTCCCGACATCATAATTTTCTCGATTGATGTGAAAAACAACGGCTGATGCACCTTGCTTTTTGGATCTACTGATGCCTTCTTGCACTCTGTCTCTGATGTTTTGAGTCTGTTCAGTCAACTCCTTAAATTCGCAAATCTCACCGTCAATCTCAGCGTCTGGCGTTCTCACACCTTCTGCTGCTTGCTCGCTCAACATTCTAACTCTCTTCCCTATTTTAGCCAAAACTTCCGCAAGAAATATTTCCGAATTATTAAGATTATGTTGTTGGTGAATTAGCACAAATCCGCCAGCTATCTCATCAAAATAATATCGCCGATATTCGGGTTCGGCATTTTCGTAGATGGCTCTGCTTGTTTCGATATATTCTGAATTCACCGTTATTATACTGTCAATAGACTCCGAGCGGGTAGAGTTAAATGTATGAAAGCAACTGTTGAGCAACTGGCTAAAATTGGAATATTTGCCAGCTTAAACCCAACTGAATTAGAGCGATTGCAAGAACACACAGTAATTCGGACTTACCGACAGGGAGAAGTTGTGATGTATGAGGGCGATCGCATCCCCGAAAAATTATACACTCTTTTGAGTGGTTCTCTGCGGGTTGCAAAAACAGCGGCGGCGGGCAAAGAAACAATTCTCCGCACTTTATTTCAGGGAGATATTTTTGCCGCACCTGCTTTGCTAGGCAACGGCATTGCCCCCGCAACGGTGACAGCAGAAACGGATGTGGAAGTTCTTACCACAGAACGGGAAGTTTTGCTAGCAGCTATTCGGGAAAATCCTGAGATTGCCTTGCGAATATTGGCGGTGTTTAATCAGCGGTTGCAGCAACTGCACGATACAGTTCACGGGTTGGTGTCGGAAAGGGCGATCGTGCGGCTGGCCCGATTTATTCATTACTTTGGGATCGAGCAAGGTACGAAGATTGCGGATAATAGTGTATGTTTAGAAAAACGTTTTCCCTACTATCAAATTGCTCGCAGTATTGGAATTACCTACGAAGAATGCGTGCGGTTGTTTAAGAAACTCAAGCCGTTTGTATCCTACAGTCGAGGCGGTAAAATTATTGTATTGGACTGGAAAAAATTGGAGGATATCGCCTCTGGAGATGAAATAGATTAAATGTTAAAATCTCCATTCTTGTAAGGGCGGGTTTCACAAACAATATTTGACTGCCACTCACTATCTATATAAACCCGCCCCCCACAACCAGTGAATCGGGGCGGGTTTATCAGATTATTGATTTTCGGCAATTATGGTTGGTAAAATTCGCTCCTACAGAATAATGATGGCATTAATTAGGCTCAGAAAGTGTCAAGATAAATGCCAAATTTTGTTCAGCTTTCAAAGCGTGGAGGGCGCGGGCGGGCAGAAAAACAAACACCCCCGGTTCCAAGACAATATCTTTGCCTTCTAGAGTCAAAATCCCCTTTCCTTCGATGACATTAACTGTGGCATTGCGCGGCGAAGAGTGTTCGGAAACCTCGCTACCAGCAGCCAGACAAAGTAAACTGTACTGACAATTATTGTCTTTGATTAAAACTTTGCTCGACACTCCGGCGGCGGGATATTCAATTGCGTCTCGGAGTTGGATAGCTGAAGATTGTAGCGGTAAAAGAGTAGTAGTCATAGTTTTTGACAATTAATTAATTTGGTCACAAGCCTCGAATTTATCAGTGGCTTCACTTTCTTCCATCGAAAACCCAAAAGCGAAAATCGATTGACTGGGTTAAGATTGTTTTTTGGCAGAGATAACGATGTAACCTAGATCTTTTTGGTAATGCTGGAAAACTCGACGCATTGCTAAGATACGATCGCGAATTTGCGATCGACTTAAAATATTCCACACAATCCGCACAGTACCCACAAACCCTTCATCTTGCAGCATTCGTGGCAAATTTAGGAGTCCCATCGCCCCGGTTTGACACTTTTCTACTTGCAAACCCGCGTTTTGGCAAACAGCAATCCAGCCAGACTCAGACAAAGGCGTTGAATTGACGCGAATCACTTCTGATAAAGCTTTGTGAATTTCTGATTCTCGGTTTTTAGCTAAAAGTTCGTGAGAGAGAAACTTGCCACCTGGTTTTAAACGATCGCAAATTCCCGATACAATTTTAGCTTTCCCTGACGGCGACTGCATGGTCAGGATAGCTTCAGCCAAAACCCAATCAAACTGTTGGGAAATCCGATCCAAGTGAAAAATATCTCCTTCCACAATTTCCACTCGATCGCTCAAACCGGCTGCTGCAACATTAGCACGAGCGCGGGCCACACTCTCGGGATTTTTCTCCACTCCAACTACTTTTACGCCAAAACGTTCAGCAAGGGCGATCGAACTATATCCAAAACTAGCAGCCAACTCCAAAACAGTCTCGCCCGGTTGAAAATCCGCCCATTCAAATAACTGTTCCGTAGCAAATTTACCCCCCGGCCTCAGCATTTTCTTGCCAGCCGCCGCCAGAACTTCATGTCCGGGTGCAGTCTTAAAATTGAGAGCAGTATTGGTCATTAAATTGACCTCCTATTTAACCTTACTCTCAGTTTGCCAAATTCTCCCAAATCTTTCTATGATCTAGCTCATATTCAAATTATCGTAGGGTGTGTCAGCCTTTTCAATTTTTACAGTTTTAGATTTTAGATTTTAAATTTACTCTACAAATTTTAGATCTTAGATTTGAGATTTTAGATTTACTCCACAGATGAATCTGGGAGGTTGAATAAGAGTCTAAAATTTGGGCTACTCACGAAAAGAGTCGGGGGCTTGTATCCGTAGGCAGGTGCGTTCAAAAACAATCAAAATCCCAGCCAGCAAGTTTTCGAGGCTTTCTCGGAACTCTAAAGCAATTCTCGCGCCACTAATACCCAGCAGTTGAATCAAATCCCCTGCTTGGAATGAGGGGATAGCGATGAATAACGCGATCGGCAATAATTGATTTATAATCAAGATATCTACTCCACCCCAATCATACCGAATCATGCTCGCAGAAGCAAACGCGACACTTTGGCCTAGTCTAATTACTGTTTCAGCATTAATTCTCTACTTCGTTGTTACTATCAACGTCGGCAGAGCTAGATTCAAATACAAAGTTTCTCCCCCGCAGATGACAGGAAACCCAGACTTTGAGCGAGTGGTGCGAGTTCAGCAAAATACCTTAGAGCAAATGATTCTATTTTTGCCATCGCTGTGGCTGTTCTCGCAATTTATCAGCCCAATTTGGGGGGCGGGTATCGGCGCAGTTTGGATAGTTGGACGCATTTTGTTTGCTTGGGGTTACTATCAAGCTGCCGAAAAAAGAGCGGCAGGATTTGGCATTAGTACCTTAGCTACTTTAGCTTTGCTGGGTGGTTCCTTAACAGGCATAATTATGTCGCTGCTGAAGGTTTGAGCCTAGCTTCGGGCCGACATAATTGTTTGTTTTTCTACTTGTTTCCCGGCTCTCCCTAGAAACGCATATCTGGAGGCTCACCCTCCAATTTTCCTGCTGAAAAAACGAGGCTGAGCCTCTGGACAGAGGTTCCCAGGCAGAGAGAACCCCGCAACCAGTTAAATGTAATAAATGTTAGGAGTCAATATGTCAGAAACCAACACACCCGTATTTGAAATTAAGCCGAAACTTTTTCAGCAGCTTGTCGAGTGGCAAGAAAAACTTGAACGAGAAGATGAATTAGCAAGCGAGTCAGAAAACGAAAAACGAACTGAGGTAAAAACTCCTCCCGACAGTGATGAACAGCATCCTCAAACAGATAATTTCTAGCTGGTGGCTAGCCGCATCTTTGGGATTTCCGGCTGCTGTCTCAGCTCAATCGCTGACACCCAGCCAAATTCAGCCCGTCAATAGCGGTTTGTTTCGTTCTAACTCTCAAGATTTCTTTCAGCAAGGCTATCGCCAACTGGAAAGAGAAATCGCAACTTTGTTGCAAAAAAATGTCGCTTCCGAAGGCAATATTCTGGAGATTGATGAAAAATTGCTCTCTCAGCTTTGCAACCAAGAATTTAAAATATCCTCGCGCAATTTTGACACACTAAATGCTGCTAATATTGCTGATTTTAAGGCAAAATTAACAAATATTTGTAAATCAAACTAAAATAAAAGTGAGGTAAAAATATAAGTTTTAGTGTAGATGGATAAAGAAGAAATGACCCAATTGAAACTAGCCATGCTGGAAGCGGAAACTGCCTCTCAATTGGCTGCGATCATTCTTGATTACACTCATGAGGAAATGATGCTAGTTTTTCAGGCGCTAGAATGGGAACAACAGGATAGGATTAAGACTGTTTGGAAGACTGTTAGTTAAAGTAGATTGGCGGAAATCAGAGGTTTTAATTTTTAACCGCAGATGTAAGCCGATAAACGCAGATGAACGCAGATTTAATTTTGTTAGTGTTCGCTGTGTAGAACAATCTGAATTTGTACACAGCGAACAATGACATATCTAAACTAGCGATTCGAGGCATAATTGGCGGAAATGATCGCCCCGTTGCTCGAAGTTTTGGTATTGATCGAAGCTCGCACAGGCTGGGGAAAGTAGCACTACTTTAGCATGATTTTGTTGGGCTAATTCTGCCGATCGCGGGATTGCTCGTTCCATTGTTTCGACAATTTCCCAAGCGTTGTAATTTGCTTGTTTGAGCCGATCGGCAAAAAGACTCGCTGCATCTCCAATTAACAGCACCGCAGCAGCTTTCGCCTTGATTGTATCAATCCAAGCGCGATCGTCACCTTCTTTGGCGTCACCACCCGCAATTAAAATCGCTGGTGCGCTTACAGAAGCCAACCCGACTTGGGCGGCGTCATAATTAGTAGCTTTGCTGTCGTTGATGAAATCTATTCCTTCCCAAGTGCAGATGTGTTCGAGGCGGTGCGAAACTCCGGGGAATTTAGCGATCGCCCGGGCGATCGCACTTTTATCTATCCCCGCCAAATTAGCCGCAGCCACCGCCATTAACAAATTCTGCAAATTGTGTTCTCCCACCATCCGCAAAGAATCAGCAGGCAGAATTTTTTCGCTTTGAGCTATTACCCAACCGTTTTCGATGTAAGCTCCAAAAGTGCGATCGCCCAACAAATCTTTTTCACCTTTGACACTTGTCCAACACGCATCCGGCCAAACGTCAACTCCTTGCTGCCGCAAACAAGGATCGTCGCCGTTGATTACTTGCAATTCAGACTTTTTCAGCAAATGCGCTTTAATGTTGTAGTAATTTTCTAAAGTTTTGTGGCGGCTGAGGTGATCCGGCGTCAAAGTCGTCAAAACTCCGATTCGCGGCGCTACAAAGGGCGAGGATTCTATCTGATAGCTGCTAATTTCTGCGATTACCCAATCCGGCTGTTTTTCGGCTAAAGCTAATTCACACGCAGCATAGCCAATATTGCCGCAAGCGGGAGCGTAAAGCCTGGCTTCGGCAAAAATAGCAGCAATTAAAGCAGTAGTAGTAGTTTTGCCGTTAGTGCCAGTAATTCCCACCCAAGGAGATTTGAGGTAACGCCACGCGAGAGCCATTTCTCCTATTGTTTCAATGCCTAACTCTCTAGCGCGCACTAATGCTGGACTGTCCCAGGGAACGCCCGGACTTACTACTATTAATTCTATAGATTCGACTGGTTCAAAAGATTTACCTAACTCAACATTAATTCCTTCGTTAGCGAATTCCTGTTGCTGTTCAAGCAAATTTGGGGAAGATGAGCGATCGCTCAGCGTTACTTCCCATCCTTCGCGTTTGAGCAGTCTTGCGGCGGCAATTCCTGATTTTCCTAGTCCAATGATATGAGCGATCGGCATAAGTTGTGTGTGTGATGGAGCGAACTTCCCTGGTTTTATAAGTTTATATCTTAACCTTCGATCGGTTGTTGGCTATTGGCCATTTTGCCTATTTTTTTATAGAGCGATCGAACTCTGCTGAGACGCGCGCGGTTTCGCAATAATTCTAATAGATTTACTACTTTTATTGGTAAGCTTTAATGTTATTTCGAGCGAGATTTTTAAGAAGTACGTTTCTCAAGTTGGTTTGTCGGCAGGCCCGCTCGTTTTCCCCAGGCCCGCCAGGGGTTGAAAACCCCTGTCTAACAGCTAAAGTTAGTTTTAACTGACTAAAAAGTATGGTATGTCTGGGTTTCAGTCCTCTTAAGAGGACTTTCGCTTTGAGACGGGGGTTTCAACCCCCGGCGGACTGAAGCGGAGGTTTTCAATCCCAGGCGGACTCAAATCTTGTCAATTTTAACTTTTCACGATCGCCCCAAAGTCAGCCAACACCCGCGCGTGATTCCGCAGCAAACCCAGTAAATTCAACCGATTTTGCTTAATTTCCGGGTCAGAATCCATCACCAAAACGCTTTCTGGCCCGTCGAAAAAGTTGCTGACAGTCGGAGAAATTTCCGTCAAACTATCTACCAACTGCTGGTAATTCCGAGTTTGTTTGGATAGCAGAGTTTGCGGCACTAACTGCACCACTGCATCGTAAAAAGCTTGTTCAGACGACTTTTGAAATAAATCTGGTTTCACGGCCGTTTTCGGTTCCAATTCTACTTTATCCAAATCACCTTGAGCCGCCAAACGAGTTGAACGGTTGACTGTTTCGTAAATTAGATCCAAAGTCTGGTTATTGCGGATTTGTTGTAAGAAAAGCGCTCTTTCCCGTGCGTCCAACAAATCTCTCAATGCTCGTTCAGTATATTCTGGGTCGTTTTCTCCCAAAACGGCATTTACCAAATCGTAATCTACATTTTTTTCTTCTTGCAACAAAGTCCGAATTCTTTGCAGGAAAAACTCGTATAACTGCGATAGCAACTCCGCAGGTGTTTCTGGGCGGGCTGCGGTAAATTCGGCAACCACTTCTGCGAGTAACTTGTGCAAATTTACTGGCAACTGAGCCGCCCAAATAATATTAGTGATTGCATTGGCTGCGCGACGCAAAGCGAACGGATCGGATGAACCAGTCGGCAACATTCCCAAACCGAAGATGCTGACTAATGTATCTAATTTGTCGGCTATTCCGACAACTTGACCTGTGAGAGTTTGCGGCAAATTGTCGCCCGCGCCTCTGGGCAAATAATGTTCAAAAATTGCTGTGGCTACTTGTTCTGATTCGCCACTTGCTAAGGCGTATTTCTGCCCCATGATTCCTTGCATTTCGGGCAGTTCGTAAACCATTTGGGTTACGAGGTCGGCTTTGCAAAGTAAGGCGGCTCTTGCTACATCAGCTTGCTCTTCCTCTGTGATTTGCAGTTGATTGGCAATTAAACTGGCAATCTTGCACAGACGATCGACTTTTGCGCGTACTGTCCCCAAATATTCCTGGAAAGTAACTGTTGCCAACTTGGGCAAATAATCCTCTAGAGGCTTTACCAAGTCTGCTTTGTAGAAAAACTGACCGTCTGCCAACCTCGCCCGCACTACTCGCTCGTTACCTGCAGCAATAATCGCGGCTTTAGCCGGGTCGCCGTTGGAAATTGTAATGAAATAGGGCAGAAGTTCGGGATAATCTGGGCTTTTGAGGATGGGAAAATACCGCTGGTTTGTAACAATAATTGTTGTTATTACTTCCGGTGGCAATATCAAAAATTCGTCGTCAAATTTCCCGACAACTGCGTTCGGCCATTCTACTAAGTCTGTGACTTCTTCTAACAAGTCTTCCGTAATGTCGGCATAACCGCTTTGTTTTGTTGCTGCGGCTTCTACTTGTGCTTTAATTTGAGTTTTGCGCTGTGATCGATCGACCTCCACGCAAGCAGCCCGCAGACACTCGACATAATCCTCGGCTTGCGGAATCGAGACAGGCTGCGGATGTAACACCCGGTGTCCTTGGGAAATTCGATCGCTCTTGACCGTATCCGAACCACTCACTAATGTAATTGGCAGTACACTATCATCTAACAGTGCCACCAGCGATCGAATCGGGCGTGGAAACTTCAAATCTCCGTCTGCCCACCGCATAAATCTTTTGCCTTCTAACTTATTAATCCACTGCGGCACAAGTTCTGTCAAAATATCCGCTGTCATCCGCCCCGGAATCTTTTTGAGCACAAACACAAAATCGCCTTTATCCGTAGCCCGAACTTCCAAAGCATCAATTTCTACGCCCTGCTTTTTCGCAAAACCTTCGGCTGCTTTCGTCGGTTTGCCATCCTTAAAAGCCGAACTTGCGGGCGGCCCTTTTACCTCTTCTTCTCTATCTAATTGCTGAACTGGCAGTCCTTTCACGAGAACGGCCAAACGCCTCGGAGTAGCGTATACATTAATAGAGTCCTTTGTCAAGGATTCTTCTGCCAGCGTTGCAGGTACAAGTCGCTCCCACTGGTGGGCACTGCCTGAGACAAAAGATGCGGGCAATTCTTCTGTACCGAGTTCTAATAAAAAGTTAGGCATATCGCACCGTAATGGAATTTTGTTTAGGGTAATTTAAGGTAATTTATCCGATCGCGTGATCGTATATCTGAAAAATACTCAAAAATCCAGGATACCACGTAAAATCGGGGGTGAAAGACAATATTCTCGACAGCCCATGACCTTGGCCCAAAGACTAGGACAAGATTGGAAGTCTCGACTGGAAAAAGATTGCCCGCAGGAGAGTTCTAGCACTCGCGAGAGTGTTGTCCGCTGGCTGTTGGGAGACAAGCCCGAAAGATTTGACACTCTTAGCCCAACTCAATTGTCTGTCGCCTCTGGGGCGATCGACTTTTTATATCGAATTTTGCTTTCTCGCTATCTGGGAGTACCGCCAGAAAAAGCTTACCGCAACTTGATCGGGCGGCTCGGCGGCTTAGTTGTGCTCCGGCAAAAAATCCAAGCGTGGGTTTCCCTGAGTCGCGACAGACAGCGGAGTGCGGTGGAGGTACTGCAAGAAGTGATTCAGGAAATGCTCAATTCCGATCGCTACCTGCAGCAGCAAGTCGCCTGGATTGCCGAATGCACCTCAGACAGACGCCTGCGAAATGCTTTGCTGCTAGCTAGCACAGAAGAATACTGCTTGCGGCCGATCCGCAACCAGCCACTGCTGGTCTACCGTTTTGTCAACTACCTGCGGCGTTCCCAGCGGGGCGGGTTGACGCAAGTGCCTGCGGGAGACTGGGTGCGGCTGGTGTCGGAACAGGTTCTACCCGACGATACCGACGAACCGCTTAGTCTGCTAGACGAACAGGCGATGTCCGAGTATCGAGAAAATCAAGCTTGGGAAGAGCAGCAAACTCAGCGGCAGATTGTCCAACAAGAATTTGAGAATTATTTAGCCGCTGAAGTCGATCCGCTGGCTTCCCGGTGGCTGCGGCTTTACCTGCAAGGCCGTTCCCAAGAGGCAATTGCCGAGGATTTGAAGGTTCCTATCAAGCAAATTTACCGCTTGCGAGAAAAAGTCAGTTACCACGCGATTCGGGTTTTTGCGGTCAAACAAGCACCGGAATTAGTCGCTAACTGGCTGGAAACTTCGCTGCAAGAACACAGTTTGGGCTTGACTCCGGCTCAGTGGGAGCAATATTTACAAAACCTCACGCCGGTGCAGCGGCAGTTGGTAGAATCGTTGAAAGCAGGGAAAAGTGTAGAGACGATCGCCTCTGAACTAAAGCTGAAAACCAATCAAGTCATCGGCGAGTGGAGCAAACTTTATTTAGCAGCTCAATCGCTCCGCAACGAGTAGATTGGTAATGGGTGGCGGGCAATTGCTAATTGTGAATGGGCGGTAGCATTTTTCGGAATCCGCGCTACAAATCAATTCCCCAACAGCCACAGAGTGCTGCGAGTTTCCCCGTGGAAAAGCGCGGGATGCCCCTTGTATCAAATCAGGTTTGATCGATCGGGATATCGTAGCGCTGCGGTGATGATCGTGATCGAAGACGATCGCAATCAACTGTCTGGGCTAAGATACTAGCAGCACGATCGACTTTTGAGGATTTTTTAACCAATCCTAAATTCAGCGCTTGTCCGTAAATCATCGGTTGGGGTGCATCTGTAATACTTGCGTATTCATGACATAATTCTATTGTTACTAGCCACGGGAATCAGTCTTGGGCGATCGATGATAGTTGGTCAAGAGTGCGCCAGTCATCATCTAGTTGTCAATCTTTTGGTAGAATTTGAGGCTGCAATACAGAAGGGAGAAAATTTTGGGACTAAGGATTTTTATTTAATAAAAGCTTCCGGTTGTTAGATTAATTCCTCCGTCAGGGAAGTTGCAGCGTTTAATTTTTTCGCATCAGGTTGGTGCGTCGCGCTCGATCGCGCTTCCAACTACAAAGCAGCTAATGGTATATACAACATCTTCAACAGACTCGGCAGCTACAATGGACTCCGATCGAATATTTCACCTAATCGACACAGTTGTCCCCTTTGAAGCTTGCCTTTACTATCAAGTTTTGCCTTTATCTCTAGAAGGTAATCTGTTTAAATTGGGCGTAGTCGATGCCCAAGATGACTCGGCCTTGGACTATGTGCAGCGGATTTTAGCTTACATGAATTGCTCAGTCACAACTGAGCAAATTACCTCGGAAACTCAGCGCTCGATGCTCTCAGCTTACTTGCTCCACGGCAGCCAGCTCAAAGTACCTAGCCAGACAGAAACCGCAGCAGCCCCAACACCCAAAAATCCCGCATCAGCAACTTCAGACCCCACAGCAGAAACGCTGCTGTCAGGGCCCGAACCCTCGATGCCCGCTCGTGAGCGGTTTAAAGCAGACCCCGCAGCAATTAAACCTGCTGGCGCTGAGGTTTCCCCGACGCCGACACAGCCATCGGTTTTGAATGTCGAGGCCTTGCACTTGTCAAGCCCAGTCGAAGTTTTGGCAACTTTGCCCGCGCCCCAACTGCTGCAAGAATTACTCGGTAGAGTGCTGCGAGAGGGTATCGGCCGCTTGTTTTTTGAGCGGCACCAGTCCAAAGGCCGCATTCTTTGGAGTCAAGACGGGGTTTTGAAATCGATGCTCGAAGGTATCGATATCCTCCTGTTCCAAGAGGTCATTGAGGAGTTGAAGCGGCTGACAGATATGCCTGCTGGCCCGGTGGAACAGCCCAAACAAGTCGAAGTTGAACGCATATATCAAAACACTCATTTGCTGTTGCGCTTGCGGGTAATGGCGGTGGGAGGCAAGGAAGAAGCCACGCTGCAAGTGTTGCGGGGGGCAGCTTTGAGGTTTTACCAGCAGCAGCAGTTGTCTAATTTGAGTCGGGACGCGCTGCGACTGGCCGAAGAATTGCAGCGGAAAGTGAATCAAATTCGCGATCAAACTCGGCTTTCTTCTTTGCCTTTAGAGGGGTTGCCGGCTTTGGAACAAGTGATTAGAAATCTTGACGACCAAATGGAAGCTTTGCTGCACGAACACAATCCCTAGCAGCCCTAATCAGCCATTGATGACTGTTTTGAATTTTTTTTACTCACATCCAGCCCGGTCAAATAATAATAATTACGTTTGTAGTGAGGACTAAAGTCCGAGCGAGTTTTATGATAACTCAAGTCTTCACTACAAACCAATTTGATGGCAGTTCTGCGAGGTGACAGAATATTATACCAGTTCCCAAAAAGAATGCAATTGTATGCCCGTGTTCTAAACCCTGGTAGGCATCAGTCATTCCCAATCTAAAATCTAAAATCTAAAATCTAAAATGGTATTAGCTGTGCTCGAAAACATCCTTGTACTGCAATAAATCCAAACTCACAAAAACTGGCAAACACTGAAAACATTGCTGTGCAATTTCCCAGCGTTCTTCTCGCTGCAACATAGCAGTCAACTTTTGTTTAGCGCTCAGCAAATAGCGGACATCGTTAGCAGCATAATTTAGTTGATCGTCCGAAAGATTAGTCGCATTTCCCCAGTCGGAACTTTGAGATGTTTTATTTAATTCTACCTTTTCCAGTTCTAGAATTAATTCTTTCAATCCGTGTTTGTTGGTATAAGTTCTAGCAAGTTTACTAGCTAGCTTGGTGCAGAAAACTGGTGCAATGTCAATACTTAAATTGTAACGCATTGTTGCCATATCAAAGCGCGCAAAATGAAATACTTTCTCAATACTTTCGGATTCCATTAACTGCTTTAAATTCGGTGCCGAAGTCTGGCCTTTGGCAATCCGAACCACTGCAACTTTACCTTCGGGATTGCACAACTGAACCAAACACAAGCGATCGCGCCAGGGTAGCAAACCCATTGTTTCCGTATCAACGGCGATCGCCGGCGCAGTCAAATAATAAGATAAGAGAGAATCGGGAATATCACCATCGCACACTTGAAAATCTGCAAATTCCATTATTAGTAACTGTTGACTGTTGACTGTTGACTGTTAACTGTTGACTGCCCTCTTCCCTCTTCCCTCTTCCTTGTTCCCTCTTCCTTCTTCCTTCTTCCTTCAGCTTACCGACTGCGAACAAAAAGCTGAGTAAAATAATACTCGCCTTTGGCATTTTTTGCAACCCCAATACCAGTCACATTAAACTGACCTTCCATATTTTTGCGGTGGCCGTCACTTTTAATCCAACCTTCAACAGCATTGCGTACCGGGTCGCTGAAGCCGAAATTGTAAGCAACGTTTTCAGCTACACTTTGATAAGGAATAGTAATTGCTTTCGCCCGCCCTTCAAATCCATCGTGGCTGAAACGTACTTTACCGTTAGCCATATTTTCGCTGTGAATTCTTGCTATCTGACTGATTCGCGGATCGATACTCAGCGGCGGCAACTTTTTAGATGATCGGTATTGATTTATCTGTTGGTTAACCGCTTTTTCTAAGTCAGTAATAGCACTGGAAGCAACATTAGCATTCATGGATGTTGGTGGCAGCGATCGCGCAGAAATAAATTGGGAACAATTTGGCAGGATTGTCAACAATCCCAAGCACATAAAAACCAAAGCTTTGGACATGAAATCAAACGAGAAATAAAGTTAATTGTTACCGATTCCTACAGGGCGATCGCCCCACATTCCGCTAACCTAGATATTCAGAACCTTCGCTACAGTGTTCACGTCTTTATCGCCGCGTCCGGAACAGTTAAGAACAATGCGGGGATTGCCTGTTAGCTGGGGGCACAGAGTCTCCAAATAGGCGATCGCATGAGAAGTTTCCAAAGCCGGAATAATCCCCTCCAACTGAGACAGCCGCTGAAATGCTTCCAGCGCTTCTACATCCGTTACGCTATAATATTCAGCTCTGCCGGCATCTTTCAAATAACTGTGTTCCGGCCCCACACCCGGATAATCCAAACCCGCACTAATCGAATGTGGCTCGATTACTTGACCTTCATTATCTTGCAGCAAATAACTCATCGCGCCGTGCAGAACTCCCACACTTCCCTTAGTCAAAGTAGCAGCGTGTTTATCAGTTTCCACGCCTTCGCCCGCCGCTTCAATACCGATCAACCTGACAGTTTCTTCCCCGACAAACTCGTGGAAAAGACCCATTGCATTAGAACCGCCGCCGACGCAAGCTAGTAAAATATCCGGCAAACCCCCCCACTTTTCCTGACACTGAGCGCGGGTTTCTTGACCGATTATCGCATGGAAATCGCGCACCATCATCGGGTAAGGATGCGGGCCCGCTACGGAACCGAGAATGTAATGAGTTGTTTCGACATTTGTCACCCAGTCGCGAATCGCTTCGGAAGTCGCATCTTTCAGCGTTCCCGTACCCGCCGCCACCGGCCGCACTTCGGCTCCCATCAGCCGCATTCTAAACACATTTAAAGCCTGTCTTTCCATGTCATGAACGCCCATGTAGACAACGCATTCTATCCCGAAACGAGCGCAAACTGTAGCAGTAGCAACGCCATGTTGACCCGCACCAGTTTCAGCAATTACCCGCTTTTTGCCCATGCGTTTTGCTAACAATGCTTGAGCTAAAGCGTTGTTAATTTTGTGAGCTCCGGTGTGGTTTAAATCTTCGCGTTTGAGGTAAATTTGCGGGCCAGTTCCGTCTGCTTTAGCATAATGCTCGGTGAGGCGTTCGGCAAAATACAAAGGGCTGGGGCGGCCGACATAATCTTTGAGTAATTGTTGGAGTTGCTGTTGAAATTCCGGTTCGCTGCTGTATTTGTGGAAAGCGGCTTCTAGCTCAAACAAAGCCGGCATCAGGGTTTCGGGGACGTATTTACCGCCGAATTTGCCGAATCTGCCGAGGGAGTCGGGGCGTTGGGCGCTGGTTTCGGTGGTGAGAGGCAGGGGAGTGACAGTCATTTGATTTTAGATTTTAGATTTTAGATTTTTTAGATTCGCGGGTAAGCTATAGGCTTGGTGTCGATCGTACCAAATTGGTTGTGGACTTGAGGCGATCGAACAAATTTCATTATAATTCCTTGAACGCTTGACGGGCTAATACAATAAGTAGAAGATAGAGCGCATTCCGAGCGATCGCAACCATACCCCAATCCGCTAAAACTAGAAATACCACTAAAAAAGTTCAAGCATCTTAACCTATGGCCGCATCCAAACGCAAAGATTCTGACAGAAAAACAACCGAGGGTAAACGAATAGTTTACTCCGAATTTGGCAACGTTGACAACTCGGCAGCCCTCCAACGGGGAGTTGCCGAAGTTCCCCCCAATCAACAAAACCTCAAAATCGAAGCATCCCGAAAAGGACGCGGTGGCAAAACAGTTACAGTCATCAGCGGTTTTCAGGAAAAACCAGAAACATTAGCAACTTTAGCCAAGCAGCTAAAAGCCCAATGCGGTACTGGTGGCACAGTCAAAGATAATGAAATCGAAATTCAAGGCGAACACAAGCAAAAGCTGCTAGAAATTATTACAAAGTTAGGCTACAAAGCTAAAATTAGTGGAGGGTGAATTACTCAATAGTCATTAGTGTATGGGCGGGACGGGTTTATGATATACTTAGTTTTAAACATAGATGGTTGGTAAAACCCGCCCCTACATCGCGCCAATTATACGATCGCGAATCAACCAGAAATGATATTACCAGTTACCGCCAATTTTTAATGTACACTCGACCTTTAGCTCGTTTAATCGAACAATTGCAGCGCTTGCCCGGAGTCGGTCCAAAAACAGCCCAGCGCCTCGCTTTACATATTTTGAAGAGGCCGGAAGAAGAAGTGCAAGCCCTAGCTAAATCTTTGATTGATGCCAAACAGCAAGTAGGTTTCTGTCAAGTATGCTTTCACTTATCTGCTGACCCTGTTTGCGAAATTTGCCGCAATACCAACCGCGACACTCATACCATTTGTGTAGTGTCAGAATCCCGCGACGTAATCGCTTTAGAAAAAACGCGGGAATATATGGGTAAATATCACGTTGTTGGCGGCGTTATCTCGCCGATGGATGGAATTGGCCCGGAACAATTGAACATTCAACCCTTAGTCCGGCGCGTCAGCCAGCAAAAGATTAAGGAAGTAATTATTGCTATTAGTCCCAGCGTGGAAGGCGAAACTACTACTCTTTATATCGGTCACTTATTAAAACCTTTTACCCTAGTGACGCGCATAGCTTTTGGTTTGCCGATGGGGGGAGATTTGGAATATGCCGATGAGGTTACATTGGCTCGCGCTTTGGAAGGAAGGAGAGAGTTGGATTAGTTAAAAACGGGTGGTGATACCTGATTTAAAAATAAGAGAAACGAACCGCGAAGACGCGAAGGACACGTTCGGCGAAGCCGTTCCCGAAGGGTAGAAAGAGAAGAGAAGAGTAAGGGTTCACAATTGATGCGACGATTGCTATATTCCAAGCTTCTGCGATTGCTTCGCTGAGGCTGGTAATGACAAATTAGTAAGATATGAAACCCGCGTCGGCGGGTTTTGTCTGTGTAGCGACAGGTTGAAACCTGTCGGGTATTTGGTACTTGGTATTTGGTGTTGAGTGTCGTTGTTCCCTGTCGTCACGACCGCGAAAGGGTAAACTGGACAAAGTTACCCAGAGTACAAAATCATGCCTAAATTCGATCGACCTTTAAGCTACCCCACAACCCGCAAAATCGACCAAACAGACGACTACCACGGCGTCAAAGTACCCGATCCCTACAGGTGGCTGGAAAATCCTGACTCCGAGGAAACCCAAGCGTGGGTGGAAGCCCAAAATGCAGTCACTTTCGGCTACCTCAACGAAATTCCGGCGCGGGAAAAAATCAAACAGCGCTTGACTCAACTTTGGGATTACGAGAAATACGGCATACCTTTCAAAGAAGGCGATCGGTATTTCTACTACAAGAATGACGGTCTGCAAAATCAATCCGTACTCTACACACTAACATCCCTCGATGGCGAGCCCAAAGTATTAATTGACCCCAACACTCTCTCAGAAGACGGAACCGTTGCTTTGGGCGGCGTAGCTATCAGCGAAGACGGCAAACATATGGCTTACGGTTTATCAACCTCTGGCTCGGATTGGCAAGAATGGAAAGTCCGCGATATCGAAACAGGTGCAGATTTATCCGATCATTTAAAGTGGGTTAAATTCTCAGGCGCATCTTGGACTCACGACGGTAAAGGCTTTTTTTACAGTCGCTACGACGAACCCAACGAAAAAAGCAAGCACGAAGACGTTAACTATTACCAAAAACTGTTTTACCACCAAATCGGCACGCCCCAATCTGAAGATGTATTAATTTACGATCGCCAAGACCAAAAAGAATGGGGATTTAGCGGCGGCGTCACTGAAGATGGCAAATATCTAATTATATCAGTTTGGCAGGGAACTGAAACAAAAAACCTGATTTTCTATAAAGACTTAACTGCCCCTGAATCGCCTGTTGTAGAACTCATTAACGAATTCGAGGCAGAGTACAGCTTCATCGACAATGAAGGCCCTCTCTTCTGGTTTCAAACAGACTTAAATGCACCCTGCGGCCGCGTAATTGCGATCGATACCAACAACCCCCCTCCTTTATCTTTGGGCGTAGGAGAAACTCCCCCATCGCCCCAGGAGAAATTTACAGAAATTATCCCCGAAGCAGCCGAAACCCTCCAAGGTATTGGCATCCTCAACAATCAATTTGTGGCTTCTTACCTGAAAGATGCCTACACCCAAATTAAAATCTTCAACTTAGACGGCTGTTTCGCGCGAGAAATAGCTTTGCCGGGAATCGGTTCGGCGGGAGGATTTGGTGGCAAGCGGCACGATACCGAAACTTTTTATGCTTACACGAGTTTCACTACACCAAACACTATTTACCGCTACAACCTGGTGACAGGTGAAAGCACAATTTACCGCCAGCCGAATGTAGATTTTAACCCCGACGATTACGAGACAAAGCAAGTATTTTATCCCAGCAAAGACGGCACGCAAGTACCGATGTTCATCACCCACAAAAAAGGCTTGCAGCTTGATGGCAATAATCCCACTTATCTTTACGGCTACGGTGGTTTTGGCATCTCGCTAACTCCAAGTTTTTCGATTAGCAATGTGGTGTGGCTGGATCTGGGCGGAGTTTATGCGATCGCCTGTTTGCGGGGCGGCGGGGAGTACGGCGAAGCATGGCACCAAGCAGGGACCAAGTTGAACAAACAAAATGTGTTTGACGACTTTATAGCGGGCGCTGAATGGCTGATCGAAAACAAGTACACCAAACCGGCTAAATTGGCGATCGCAGGCGGTAGCAACGGCGGTTTATTAGTAGGGGCTTGCATGACTCAGCGGCCGGAATTGTTCGGCGCAGCGCTGCCGGCAGTCGGCGTTATGGATATGCTGCGCTTCCACAAGTTTACCATTGGTTGGGCCTGGACTTCGGAATACGGTTCTCCCGATAATGCCGAGGAATTTCCGACAATTTACGGCTATTCTCCTCTGCACAACCTCAAACCGGGAACGGCTTATCCGGCGACAATGATTACAACTGCCGATCACGACGATCGCGTGGTTCCGGCGCACAGTTTCAAGTTTGCTTCTGCTTTGCAAGAAACCCACGCGGGAGAAAAACCCGTGTTAATTCGGATAGAAACTAAAGCGGGACACGGTGGCGGCAAACCTACTGCGAAAGTCATTGAAGAATTGGCAGATGAATGGGCTTTTTTAGTGCGGGAACTCGATATTAACTAACGTTTAAAAAGTGCAGAATTGGGGGTGGCGCAGTCGGAGAAAGTGCGATCGCGCCACCCTCAATTTTTGCGCCAATCTCGCGTTCAATTCTCAAATCCTGCGATCGATTCACTACCTTTGGCTGCCGCCACCCGAAAATTTAAATCATATATTAGTGCAACTTGTCAACTCCTAGGTGGTGTTAACTTGCCTTACGCGATGTTAATTTTTGTATGTTTTAGTGGTATTTATGATAATTTTTTGATATTGCTTCAATATAAGTGAATTTGGCGGCGATGTCAATCGCCAACAGTAGTAAATCGAATCGCAAATTAAAAATTTTCCAATTCTCGGAAACCATTTTTTTAAGTTGGCTTACGGTGAAGATTAAACAAAAAATCCTACTTACAACCGTACTGAGAAGCTTCGTGTTACCGGAATTACTGCCTTTTTTCAGCAATGCGTAAGTAATTGGCGAGCGAAATTTCCATCTTCTGGCATGGCTTCTTCTCCAATCAAAAGAACTGACTGGCGCAGTAAAAGCCAGAAAACGCTTGCGTAGGAGTTGGGTTGATTTCTCCTCCTAGCGACCCGCCATCGCCCGCAGCAGTCCTCGTCCAATTCTTTCCTAAAAGCTCAAAAAATACGTAAGTATTTAATTATTTTTATAAAACTAATTTATTGAAAATTTATATTTTGGTGTTTAGGGAATTTTCTCAAGGGGGGTAGGATAAAACAAATAACTAAATCAGGGAATAATGAAGATGATCTCGCATCTGCCGATTTTTTCAGGCGTCAAAATACCTAAATCTACCAATATTGCCACTAAGAACAACTTTTTTTGGAAAAAAGCAAGCTCTACAGCAGATATTGAAGCGAAAAAATCTCTAGTGATTGTTGACTCCCGAGTAGAAAACTACGATCAATTGATCGGTGGTATTAAAGCAGGAACGGAAGTATTTGTACTCAATCCAACCAGGGGGGCGATCGAGCAAATCACTGAAATTTTGAGTCAGCGCACCAGCATCAACAGCCTGCACATAGTTTCTCACGGCCGAGAAGCAGCAGTAGAAATCGGCTCAACAGAACTTAATATTGATAATCTAGAAACATACCGCAGCCAATTGCAGCAGTGGGGAAAAGCCCTTAACGAATCCGCCAGCATTCTGCTTTACGGCTGTAACATAGCAGCCGGCGAATCCGGCCTTAAATTCATACAAAAACTCAGTGAAATAACAGGAGCAAATATTGCCGCTTCCAATAACCTAACAGGGAGTGCAGCATTAGGAGGCGACTGGGAATTAGAAATTACTACAGGACAAATAAATACCGAACTAGCATTTGAAAAAGAAGTCCTAGAAAGCTACACATCAGTCCTGGCTACCTTAGTTGCCGAAACCTTTCAAGGTTCAACAGCACTAGGGCCTTGGATTTATGGAACTAGGGGCAATTCAGCCCCTCCTGGCTTAACCGCAGGCACCGGCCCGGGCGTTATTCCCGGTGTAGTGGGAGGGCCAGTCGATCAACCAGGCTTCGGCGCTTTGAGATTAACCTCAGCAAATAAGGACCAAGCAGCTTTTGTCATCTACAACAGCCCCATCTCTTCCGCTGATGGGCTAAAAGTTACCTTTGATTTATTTGCCTATAACGGCAATATTGGTGCCGATGGCATTAGTTTTTTCCTAATTAACGGAACAACTACGCCAACAGCAGCGGGAGGCTACGGCGGCGCTCTCGGCTATGCAACGAGAAATACGAACCCAATAACGCCTGGTATTGTAGGAGGTTATTTAGGTGTGGGATTAGACGAGTTTGGCAATTTTGCCAATCCGGCTGAAGCGGGCATAGGTGGCCCCGGGAAGCGACCTGATTCAATAACAATTAGAGGCAGCGCAGCCAATAACTATAATTTTTTACGTAACGCTACCGTTCCAGGTGGGGTAGATAGCACAGTTTCAGGTCGTGCTGATGCTAAAAGAAAAGTTCAAATTACATTGCTACCG
Source organism: Microcoleus sp. S13C4 (assembly GCF_036700865.1). NCBI lineage: Bacteria > Bacillati > Cyanobacteriota > Cyanophyceae > Oscillatoriales > Microcoleaceae > Microcoleus > Microcoleus sp. S13C4. The sequence goes on along the minus strand of NZ_JAUBPS010000024.1, from coordinate 13,901 downwards.
GGTACAAACCAGCTTACAGTTGCCTTCGACTCCAACGATGGCGTATTCGTTCCCGCCGAAACACTGATCGACATACCGGATTTAGTGGCGGTAAACGAAGCAATACCGCCTACTTTTAAATTTGGTTTTGCTAGTTCGACAGGTTTTTATACAAACATTCATGAGATTGCTAATCTCACTGTCGAAAGTATCAACACTCCCGCACTTTCAGCCGACATTTCCGTTGCTAAAAGAGGCCCCGCGTTCGCCACCCCCGGCAGCACCATTACCTATACAATTACTTCCACTAATAAGGGAACCAGTAGCGCCGCAGACGTTATCATTCAAGATCAACTTCCGGCAAATTTAACCTTCGTCAGCGCTCCCGATACCGCTGGCAATGGCGTATATGACCCTACAAGGCAGACTGTCACCTGGCCGATGATTCCGACTCTGGCTAGCGGCGCTAGCACTACCCGCACCATAACCGCAATTGTCCCCGCACAGACAGCGATCGGCACAACCATAACCAACACCGCCTTTAGCAACTCCAGCACTTACGACCCCGACCTAGCTAACAACAACGGTTCCCTACTAATATCTCAAGCCCCAACTACAATTGTTGCTGCTAGTGCCGACGTAGTTACCACCAAAATCGGCTCCACTACCGAAACAGTGGGTAGGACAGTCAGTTACACAATTTCCACAGTCAACAACGGCCCTAGCACAGCCGAAAACGTCATAATTACTGACAGCATTGTTCCCGGTTTAACAATAGTTAGTCAATCCAGCGGTACTTACGATCCAATTACTGGCATTCTCACCTTCTCATCTGTTCCCAGCTTAGCCAGCGGTGCTGCTGCTGCGATTACCAACACAGTTAGTTTCATCGCACCTGCATCCGGCAGCGTCAGCAACACCGCCAGAAGTACCTCACCTACCCCAGATCCTTTTCCTGAAAACAACAACGGCACTGATCCGCTGGCTAAAGTCACCACAACTCTGACACCTAGTGCCGATGTCGTTACCACCAAAATCGGCTCCACTACCGAAACAGTGGGTAGGACAGTCAGTTACACAATTTCCACAGTCAACAACGGCCCTAGCACAGCCGAAAACGTCATAATTACTGACAGCATTGTTCCCGGTTTAACAATAGTTAGTCAATCCAGCGGTACTTACGATCCAATTACTGGCATTCTCACCTTCTCATCTGTTCCCAGCTTAGCCAGCGGTGCTGCTGCTGCGATTACCAACACAGTTAGTTTCATCGCACCCCCATCCGGCAGCGTCAGCAACACCGCCAGAAGTACCTCCATTACCTATGACCCGACTTCAACCAACAATGACGGTAGTGCTCCGGGCGCTAAAGTCACCACAACTCTGACACCTAGTGCCGATGTCGTTACCACCAAAACCGGGACTGTTACAGAAACAGTGGGTAGGACAGTCAGTTACACAATTTCCACAGTCAACAACGGCCCTAGCACAGCCGAAAACGTCACAATTACTGATAGCATTGTTCCCGGTTTAACAATAGTTAGTCAATCCAGCGGTACTTACGATCCAATTACTGGCATTGTCACCTTCTCACCTATTCCCAGCTTAGCCAGCGGTGCTGCTGCTGCGATTACCAACACAGTTAGTTTCATCGCACCCCCATCCGGCAGCGTCAGCAACACCGCCAGAAGTACCTCCAGTACCTATGACCCAATTCTTGAGAACAATGACGGTAGTGCTGCTAAAGTCACAACCACTCTGACACCAGCACCAACTCCGACTCCCAACCAACCGCCAGTTGCCAACAATGCCAAGTCCAGCCTAGGGCCCAACAGCAGCCAGTTAGTCACGGGATTGGGAGGAACGGACGACGGCTTGATCGTCTCTTATACCATCAACACTCTGCCCCCAGCAGACCAAGCCGTCCTGTTTTTAGGAGATCCAGCCAACGGCGGCGTTGCAGTGACACCCGGCCAAGTCCTGACTCCAGCACAGTTGCAGCAACTATTTTTCCAAACGACGGGCACCTTTACAGGAAGCAATTTCACCTACAGCGCCACAGACAACAGCGGTGCTATCAGTCCCCCTGCTACCGCTACTGTGGATGGACTGATAGCACCGACTCCAACACCCACTCCAACACCGACTCCAACACCGACTCCCACACCAACTCCCACAACTCCGACTCCCACACCAACTCCCACAACTCCAACTCCCACAACTCCAACTCCCACACCAACTCCCACAACTCCAACTCCCACACCAACTCCCACAACTCCAACTCCCACGCCAACTCCCACAACTCCAACTCCCACGCCAACTCCCACAACTCCAACTCCCACACCAACTCCCACAGCTCCAACTCCCACACCGACTCCCACAAGTCCAACTCCCACACCAACTCCAACTTCCAACCAACCGCCATTAGCCAACAATGCCAACTCCAGCCTCGGGCCCAACAGCAGCCAGTTAGTCACAGGATTGGGAGGAAGCGACCCCGACGGGTCGATCGTCTCTTACACCATCAACACCCTGCCCCCAGCAGATCAAGCCGTCCTGTTTTTAGGAGATCCAGCCAACGGCGGCGTTGCAGTGACACCCGGCCAAGTCCTAACGCCAGCACAGTTGCAGCAACTATTTTTGCAAGCCACAGGTAACTTTACAGGAGCCAATTTCACCTACAGCGCCACAGACAACAGCGGCGTCTCCAGTCCCGCTACCGCTACGGTGGCGGCCATACTTCCAACTGACAACCAACCGCCATTAGCCAAAAATGCCAACTCCAGCCTCGAACCCAACAGCAGCCAGTTAGTCACAGGATTGGGAGGAAGCGACCCCGACGGGTCGATCGCCTCTTACACCATCAACACCCTGCCTCCAGCAGACCAAGCAGTCCTGTTTTTAGGAGACCCAGCTTTGGGCGGTGGCGTACCAGTCACACCCGGTCAAGTCCTGACTCCAGCACAGTTACAGCAACTATTTTTGCAAGCCACAGGTAACTTTACAGGAGCCAATTTCACCTACAGCGCCACAGACAACAGCGGCGCATCCAGTCCCGCTGTCGCTACTGTCGCGGCTATCTTGCGGCCGGTTGGGCCCACACCAACTCCAACTCCAACTCCAACTGACAACCAACCACCAGTTGCCAACAATGCCAACTCCAACCTCGGGCCCAACAACAGCCAGTTAGTCACAGGATTGGGAGGCAGCGACCCCGACGGGTCGATCGCCTCTTATACCATTAACACCCTGCCGCCAGCGGCCCAAGGAATCCTGTTTTTAGGAGATCCAGCCAACGGCGGAGTAGCCGTGACACCGGGTCAAGTTTTGACACCGGAACAAATAGGACAACTGTTTTTCCAATCCACAGGTAGCTTTACCGGTGCCAATTTTACCTACAGCGCCACAGATAACAGCGGCGCTGTTAGCCCCCCAGCTAACGCGAATCTCGGTTTAACAGGAACGACACCCAACCAACCACCAGTAGCGACACCTACTAACCTCACGGTAGGGCCAAACAGCAGCGCCCCGGTGCCTGGATTGGGAGGAAGTGACCCCGATGGGTCGATCGCCTCTTATACCATTAACACCCTGCCGCCAGCGGCCCAAGGAATCCTGTTTTTAGGAGATCCAGCCAACGGCGGAGTAGCCGTGACACCGGGTCAAGTCCTGACTCCAGCACAGTTGCAGCAACTATTTTTCCAATCCACAGGTAGCTTTACCGGTGCCAATTTTACCTACAGCGCCACAGATAACAGCGGCGCAGTTAGCCCCCCAGCTAACGCGAATCTCGGTTTAACAGGAACGACACCCAACCAACCACCAGTAGCGACACCTACTAACCTCACGGTAGGGCCAAACAGCAGCGCCCCGGTGCCTGGATTGGGAGGAAGTGACCCCGATGGGTCGATCGCCTCTTACACCATCAACAGCCTGCCCCCAGCAGACCAAGCAGTCCTGTTTTTAGGAGACCCAGCTTTGGGCGGTGGCGTACCAGTCACACCCGGTCAAGTCCTGACTCCAGCACAGTTACAGCAACTATTTTTGCAAGCCACAGGTAACTTTACAGGAGCCAATTTCACCTACAGCGCCACAGACAACAGCGGCGCATCCAGTCCCGCTGTCGCTACTGTCGCGGCTATCTTGCGGCCGGTTGGGCCCACACCAACTCCAACTCCAACTCCAACTGACAACCAACCACCAGTTGCCAACAATGCCAACTCCAGCCTCGGACCCAATAGCAGCCAGTTAGTCACAGGATTGGGAGGCAGCGACCCCGACGGGTCGATCGCCTCTTACACCATCAACAGCCTGCCCCCAGCAGACCAAGCAGTCCTGTTTTTAGGAGATCCAGCCAACGGTGGTGTACCCGTGACACGCGGTCAAGTCCTGACTCCTCAACAGTTGCAGCAACTATTTTTGCAAGCCACAGGTAACTTTACAGGAGCCAATTTCACCTACAGCGCGAAAGACAACAGCGGTGCTATCAGTCCACCCGCTATCGCTACTGTGGCTGGACTGATAGGGCCGACACCAACTCCAACACCGACAACAACACCAACTCCAACACCGACAACAACTTCCAACCAACCGCCATTGGTCAACAATGCCAACTCCAGCCTCGGGCCTAACAGCAGCCAGTTAGTTACGGGATTGGGAGGCAGCGACCCCGACGGGTCAATCGTCTCTTACACGATCAACACCCTGCCCTCACCAGACCAAGCAGTCCTGTTTTTAGGAGACCCAGCTTTGGGCGGCGGTGTACCGGTGACACCAGGTCAAGTCCTGACTCCTCAACAGTTACAGCAACTATTTTTCTTCACGACAGGCAACTTTACAGGAGCCAATTTCACCTACAGCGCCACAGACAACGACGGCGCTATCAGTCCCGCTGTCGCTACTGTCGCGGCCATACTTCCAACTGACAACCAACCGCCAGTTGCCAACAATGCCAACTCCAGCCTCGGGCCTAACAGCAGCCAGTTAGTTACGGGATTGGGAGGCAGCGACCCCGACGGGTCGATCGTCTCTTACATCATCAACACCCTGCCCTCACCAGACCAAGCAGGTCTGTTTTTAGGAGATCCTGCCAACGGTGGCGTTGCGGTGACACCTGGCCAAGTCCTGACTCCAGAACAGTTACAGCAACTATTTTTCTTCACGACGGGCAACTTTACAGCCACCAATTTCACCTACAGCGCGACAGACAACAGCGGTGCCACCAGCCCCGCGCCCGCTACTGTGGCGGCTATCTTGCGGCCGGTTTCGCCAACTCCCACACCAACGCCGGCATCGCCGAGCATCTCAAATCCGATCGCCGAACCAGATACCGAGTGTTTGTGTCAGCCCATTATTGAAAAACCGGGAATTAACTTTGCGCCCCCGCAGCAACCACCTGCAGTTGGATTTGTCCGGCCTATTTCACAATTTTCCGAGGGACAAACCACCAAAGGAACCGACGGCGATGACTTCATCGTAGACACCAAAGGCAACCAAAAAATCGTCGGTTTTGAAGGCAACGACCTGCTTTTAGGTGAAGAAGGCGCGGACGAAATTTACGGCAACGAAGACAATGACAGGATTTTTGGGGGCATTGACACCGATATTGTTTACGGAGACGAGGGCAACGATATCGCCTTTGCAGGCAAACAGAACGACTGGATTGCCGGCGACTTAGGCTCTGACACCCTGTTTGGAGATCGAGGTGCGGATACGATTCTCGGAGACACCGGGCAGAACAACTCCCAGAACCCTGACGATGCTCGCGATTTGATTTTCGGAGGCGAGGGTGCAGACATCATTAACGGCAACGAGGGCGACGATACCATCCATGCCGGCAAAGGTGACGATATTGCCCTTGGAGGTAAAGAAAATGACCTGATTTGGGGCGAACTCGGCTCCGATACGTTGTTTGGTGGCATCGGCTCCGACAGCTTGTTTGGGGGCATCCGCGACCAAAGGGCCAGCGACTCGCAGGGACGCGACTTGCTGTACGGAGGCTTCGGTAACGACTTCCTCAACGGCCAACAAGCCAACGATACGTTGGTTGCAGGCAAAGATAACGATCGCGCTTACGGAGGTAAAGGCAATGACATCATCTACGGTCAATTAGGCTCCGATACTCTCTACGGCGGCGAAGGAGCCGATACTCTGCTCGGCGACAGTGGCAGTTCCCAGTCCATCGGGGATCTCGGCGAACAAGACTTAATCTTTGGGGACAGTGGCAACGACATCATCGGCGGCGGCCACGGTAATGATGCCGTGCAAGCAGGTAAAGGCAATGATTGTGTTTGGGGTGGCAAAGATAATGACTTGATTTGGGGCGAGCTCGGCTCTGATACCCTTGTCGGCGACAGCGGCAACGACACCATGTACGGCGGTGCTCGAAGTCGAGCTCAAGATGTTGGCGGCCAGGACTTGCTCTTTGGTGGCATCGGTGCTGATGTGCTGTTCGGCGATGAGGGTGACGATACCATTAGTGGCGGTCAAGACAACGACTTGATTTACGCCGGTAAAGCTAACGACCTCATACACGGAGATCTGGGCGACGACTTGATTTACGGCGGTGACGGCAGCGATGAACTCTGCGGTGGCGAGGGCAGCGATACCATCTATGGCGATCGTGCTGATAACCGGGGTGTCTCGGTGGGCGCAAACGACCAGCAAGACTGCATCAACGGCGGTGATGGCGATGACTTGCTCTACGGCAACGAAGGCCAAGATACTATCAACGGAGATGCTGGCAGCGATACCCTGATTGGTGGTAAAGATAGCGACCTTCTCAATGGGGGCGCTGGAGACGATTGGTTGTTTGGCGACTGGGGCGAGGATACTTTAATTGGAGGTATGGGGAGCGATCGATTTGTGTTGAATGGTGAGGGCGGCACCGATACTGTGATTAATTTCGAGGTAGGCGTCGATAAGTTGGTTTTGAGCGGTGGGGTGAGTTTCCAGCAGTTGCAATTTAGCGCCACTCCCAACGGTACGTTGCTGCAAGTAGCAGGAACCGATCGGGTTTTAGCGAATCTGGTGGGGATTAACGGGGCGATCGGCTCCTCGGATTTCCTACCAAATCTCTCTGAACTCTAGAATTGGCGGCGAAAGTCTCCTGTTCGGGCGAACAAAACGCCACAGCAGCTCAGAACTTCTGTGGCGTTCCTCACAATACTCTATTCGGGTGAGAAACTTTGTAGCGCTAGACCATTGACATCGTTCTTACAGTTGCGTTTTGTCCCTCTCTAAAATGCTAAAAAATAAAGGTGTATTCAAGCCGGATTTGGTATAATATCAAATCTGTTAGCCTTGGGATTATTCATAAATCTATTATCTTTAGCGGCGTGAATTAGGGTCAATCCCTTGTCATCTGCGGTGAATAAATTATTTTTGTTTTACCGCAGATACAGGCAGATCAACACAGAGTAACGCAGATTAATTAGATGAATTTTTGTTGCATCCTCCGTGATTCTGGACTGGTTTTTAGGCCCGACGAGGCTACCGGAGCTGATATAACTTTGTATGGGGTTTTTCAGGTGTTCCCAGGTACACAAGGGTTGGTAGCAAAGAGTGTTTACTACCAACTAATTTTAGTGTGTTGTGCGATCGGGCTTAAGAGCAAACTAAAATTCATCACTAATTCCTCATTCCCCTTCCATTGATTCACAATTCGGAAGTCAAAGATACAGAGATAGCTATTTTTCCCTTTTTCCTGCTTCGCCTCACTTCCCTACGATCAATTCCAATACTTAGCTTAAGATAGCGAAATCTGCTTGCGTAAAAACAGCCGGCGCGGCTGGCCGAACAGCCAACCAGTCCAATTCCAATCCACTTGTTGCAAGCGATAGCCGGCCTGATAGTACAACTGTCGCGCCGCGTGATTATTTTCCAGAACGTGGAGGTAAATCTCAGAAAATCCCCATTCTCTGGCTGTCTCCTCGCAGTTGCTGAGCAATTGTTGAGCAACCCCCTGTCGCCGGTAGTCCGGGTGAACGGCTAAATTCGACAAATAAGGATAGTCAGAATTAGGGATTTGCCAAGGAAAGCGAGAACGCATAGCCATTTCTACTGTTCCTGCCATGCGCTGAGCTCGGTGCGCTCTAGAATTCTGCGTTCCCTCCTCCCGCGAGACTAGCTCAGCAACCAGACAAATGTAATGTTCTGCCTTAGAACGCAGTCGATTTTTTAAATCTTCGTAAATGCCCAAACGCAACACTGGATACACCCATTCTACAAACCCCTCGCGGGAGTGAAAGCTCATGGCTAAAATATCAGCTAGCTGCGTTAAGTCGTTGGGCGCAGCCACCCGGATCGAAAAACCACAAAGTCCGGGAGTTTGTTGTTGGTGAGATGGTGAGGAAAAAAATGAAGGATTCACAATGCCAGGCCACTATATTAATTTTTTTACGCGGGTTTCTAAGCTACCATCTTAGAAAATTGGGTGATGTTATACTGATCTTATAACCTAACTTATAGGCATAGTTTATTAGCCCGATTAAATTATATTCTTTTCTGCTTGACTTTAAGTAGTATTTGAGGTAAATGGAAAATTATTAGCATTTAATACTCTAGTTATCACAAAATAAAACTCATCCCCTAATACTAGATTTGTGGATAAGCTATTTGGCCTTTAAATAGAAGCTTGATCCCTGGCTTTCGGCCGGCATCACAAGAGTTTAAGTAAACAGTAGAGTAGCTTACAAATTAAATGCGCGACAGCTTAGCGGGCAAGGTATTAAAAACAATCACAAACGTTTTAACGTCAGGTTCCCGGAATCTTACCGCTCTCTGCTTACGGAAATACCCGATCGAATATAATTTATCCGTCAAGCGGTAGTTGAAAGACTCAACGACTGATCAGACTAACACCGGGCGCGCTGGCGCGTCGGATGTTCCCCGCCGCCCCCCGGCCTGGCACCCCAGCTTTCAGCAGTTCTGGGCAATCCATCCCCTGTCCCCGATCGCACCGGCCTTACCTGTTGAGCTAGGGGGTACTTTCCCAACTTCCAATTGAAATTTGGATGCCTGGAAACAGTCTGCGGGGGTTTTCCCCCTCGGCTCGATACTCTGCTGCGCGCGATCGAGACCTTCAAAACCTCGATCGAGCTGATTGACCCTGCCCAAAAACCGATATACGCCACCGACACTGGTCGTGGAGAGATCAAAATTTTAGACCCTAGTTCAAGCTCCACGATTCATCTGTGGAGTACATCTAAAATCTAAAATCTAAAATCTAAAATCGACTGATCGGTTTCCACAGAGTACATCCCTAGCTAAGATTAACAGATGGATGCTCGAGCTTGCGGTGTTTCGCCGCAGTAATTGGCTTGTCGAAGGTCTGCAGGAGGCACAAAAAATGCCGAGATCGGGAAAAAAAGTGCAAGTCTAACTAAAATGGTACAGCAATTGCGTCACTCCCACAGACACCTGTCTGGTCTGTCAGCCACCCCCGAATATCAGTCAGGGGCTGGGCGCCGGATTGTGGTCGGTATCCCTGGCTGACTGTTAAAGTTGCTGTTACTTGTGGGAAAAAACACAGGCGAAGATGTTGGTTGTCTATTGTATCTTGCTGCGGGCAGCTTTCACATACTAAATAAAACAGTCCCAGGAGCCAGGATCAAACATAAATTTGGCAAATCAACTCACAATCAGGACGGTTATTCCTATGTATTCTGAGATATCCAGACGGCAGTTAAAATGACCAGATTTGTGTTTGCTCTCCTGCTGCATAAAGGTAAGGGGTGAAGGAAAATTCTCGGTAGACGAGTTTAGATGAATATCATTAAATAATAAAATTGGGGTGCACGACAGATAACTGTGGCTCAGAAGAATTCGGAATTGAAAACCCAGACATCAAAAATCAAGGTTGATGCTCTTGCCTCGCCCACTCACAACAACTCCATATCCACGAATTATTGTGATACTTTTTTCCAAAAATAATGGCACTTTCGGCAAAATCCCAACCCTTATGTCATCAGTCATTCGCAATCGAAAATCGAAAATGGTATGACTTCAGCAATTTAAATCGGCGAATTCTTCCTTTGATCAGACTTATTAAATCGAACAGCCCCGGGGCACAGGAGAACGGTGCATGAATTCCCAAGAAAATCCTAAGCTAAAAATTCTGATCGTCGATGACGAACCGGATAACCTTGACTTGCTTTACCGCACCTTTCATCGAGACTACAAAGTGCTCAGAGCCGAATCTGGCCCGGCTGCTCTCGAAATTTTGGCAAAAGAGGGAGAAGTTGCGGTGATTATCTCCGACCAGCGAATGCCAAAAATGAGCGGTACGGAGTTTCTCAGCCTGACGGCGGCTCAGTACCCCGATGTGATCCGAATTATTTTAACTGGCTATACAGATGTTGAAGATTTAGTTGAAGCTATTAACGCTGGCAAAGTATTCAAATATGTTACCAAGCCTTGGGATGCTCAAGAGCTGATAAATCTTGTCAGTCAAGCTGTTGAGACTCACAATCTTTTGAAAACGCGCACCAATGAACTGCGCCGTGCTTTGAGCCAAGAATCGCTGCTTTATGCCGTTACCAATACTATCCGATCGGCTCCCAATTACCAGCAAATGCTGCAAAGAATTGTGGAAACTGTCGGGCAGATGTTTGAGGTGAGTTGCTGTCTGCTGCGGCCGTTCCAAGACGGCCAAGTTGCCGATGAGTGGTTCGTTTACCAGAAGGTAGAAACTCAAGGGTTGGCGGGCGATGAGGAAGCGATGCCAGGAGATGCTTCTGCTGCGGAACTCTCCCCGGATTTGCTGCCGGATTTGGTTTGGGAAACTCTGGATGTGGAGGTGATTCAAGATGCCCAAACTGACGATCGAGTTTTAAACTCGGATAATCAACAGCGACAGCAGGCTTACGAAGCTGCGAATATTCGATCGAGCTTAATCGTACCGCTGTTTTACAAAATCGAACTTATGGCAGTTTTGGCGCTGCACCAGTTTGCGGAACCGCGCCAGTGGCAAGACCACGAGGTACAGTTGGTAATTACGGTGGCAGACCAAGCGGCTTTGGCGCTTTCTCAAGCCCGGGCTTACGAACAGGTACGGGCGCTGGCCAAGCGCGAGGCCCTAGTCAATACTATTACTACGGCAATTCGATCGAGTCTCGATCCCCAAAATATTTTTGCAGCCATTACTCAACAACTCGGTCAAGCTTTGCAAGTTGACGGCTGCGCCCTATCTCTGTGGACAGAAGATGATGAATACGTCCAATGCGTGGGGCTATACGACACAGATAGGGATACCGTGGCTGTAGAACAGGGTTTTATTGACAATCCAGAGGTAGTTGCGAACCCTCTTGGCTACGAGACGACTTCTGCCGATGCTGCTGAGAACACTCGCGCGTGGGTTTTTGCCCATCCTTCTTTGCCACAGTCTTTGGTGCCGATTCGGGGGAATCCGGTGTTGCTGCAAGTTATGGTATCAAAAGAGCCGGTCGCGATCGAAAATCTCGACGAACACCCCGAGTTAAATGTTACAGAACTGCAAGTTCGATCGCCAGCCCGCGCCTTGTTAGTCGTTCCCTTACTCTCAGAAGGCAAAATCATCGGCAGCATTTCCCTGCGCCAAAATCGCAGCATCCGCCGCTGGAACATCTCAGACATTGACCTGGCTCAAATAGTCGCAACTCAAGCTGCTCTGGCCGTGCAGCAGTCGCGCCTCTACCAGACTACCAGACAGCAGGCAGAAAGGCTTCTGGAAGCCGATCGGCTCAAAACCGAGTTTTTCCAAAATATCTCCCACGAGTTCCGCACCCCTCTAACTCTAACTATCGGCCCTCTGGAATCAGCTTGCAGGCGCCACGAAGACTTGCCCTACGAACAAGCCGTAATCGCTTTGCGTAATTCCCGGCGCCTCCTGCGCTTGGTAAATCAACTGCTGGACTTGCAGCGACTTGATGCCGGACGGATGCAGCCGAGTTTTCGCCCCTGCGATTTAGTCGGTTTCTGTTACTCTACCGCAGAGTCGTTCCGCGCCTACTGCGAGAAAAAAGGACTGCACTTAATTACCCAACTGCAAGAATGTCCTTTACTTTATTTGGATCTGGAAAGATTTGACAAAGTTATTTACAACCTGCTATCAAATGCTGTTAAATTCACCCCAGAAGGCGGAACTATCACCCTGAAAGTTGAATCGGCCGGCGCTCACTGCTTGTTACAAGTAAAAGACACGGGTATCGGCATTCGCACCGAACAAATTCCCTATTTATTCGAGCGCTTTCGCCAAGCCGAAGGTTCAGCTAGCCGTTCCTACGAAGGCAGCGGCTTAGGTTTGGCACTTGTCAAAGAATTAGTCGAACTCCACGGCGGTCAAATTTCAGTTGAGTCAGTTTACGGCGAAGGTACTACTTTTACCGTTTGGCTGCACTTTGGTTCGACTCACTTGCCTCCGGAACAGGTACTAGAAATACCTGCGGACTTTCACTCATCCAAAGCTGCTGTGGAACTGGCCGATGTGGAAGCGGATTTGTCGGAAAATGAGGCAGAAAATCATAACTTTGAGGCGCTCCAACCGATCAGATCAGAAACAGCAGTGGGAACGGTTTTGGTGGTTGACGACAATCCAGATTTGCGCTTTTATGTGTCGTCTATTCTGCGAGATTCTGGTTTTGCAGTTTTGCTCGCCCGCAACGGACAAGAAGGGTTTGCCGTGGCTAAAAAACGTCGCCCTAATTTAATTATAACTGATTTGATGATGCCTTTGATTTCGGGCTTGGATTTGATTCGGATGATTCGAGAGGATGAGGAATTGCAGGGAACTCCGGCAATTTTGCTGACTGCTAAAGCCGACGAAGATACTCGAATTGAAGGAGTAGAACGGGGTGCAGATGCTTATTTGTCCAAGCCTTTTAATGATCGAGAATTGTTGGCGGAAGTGCGGAATTTGCTCGCCCTCAAACAAAACGAGCGCCGAGTGCAGCAGTTGAATAGTTATTTAACTGAGTCGGTTCTGCGCCGATTTTTGCCGCCGGCGATGGTGAAGGCCGCAGCGGCTGGAGATTTGGCATTGGATTTGCGCCCGGAACCGCGATTGATTACTATTTTGTTTAGCGATATTGTCGGTTTTACTCAAATGGCAAATACGCTGCGATCGCGCCGGGTAGCTGAGCTGTTGAATGAATATTTGGCGGCAATGACTAAGGCTATTTTTGACAGCGGCGGTACGGTGGACAAGTTTGTTGGAGATGCGGTAATGGCTTTCTTTGGCGCGCCGGAGGAACTAACCCCTAATGAGCAAGTACGCCGCGCTGTGGCTGCTGCTGGCCAAATGCTGCGAGCTCTGAAGGAGCTTAACAAGAGCTGGTTGGAGCAGGGAATTGTTGGAGAAAATGGGGTGCCTCCGGTGCGGTTTCGCTGCGGAATTCACCAGGGTACTGCGGTGGTGGGGATGTTTGGCGGCCCTGATCGATCGGATTATACTGCGATCGGGCCGAGCGTGAATATTGCCGCCCGCTTGCAAGAGGTGACGGAACCAAACACGGTGCTAATTTCGGCGGCGGTGGCAGATTATGTTGAGGAAAATCGCATTGTTAAATATAAGCCTTTGAAACTAAAGGGAATTGATGAAACGGTATTGACTTTTTTACTAAATTGTGAGGAGTCATTATAAGTATTCTATAGCAACCGCTTTCGTCGGCGCCGGACACAAAGCGTAAGACATCCTCTATTGCATCTGGTAAACAATCAAACTGATCCAGTTTTTGGCGGATGCGACTCTTTAACCAAGACTCTTCTTTGCTCAATATTGTTAAGATGTGGTGAATAGGGAGGTAAGCTGTTGCACATTTAAACTGTGATACACGCATTGCCCTTATTTTTGATTTTACGACCCCACTTAATTATACCATTTTGCCAAATAAGTGCTACAATGTCAGGTCAGAAAATTAAGGGATTTTTTATGAAGGTCAACTATC
>NZ_JAUBPS010000118.1:9481-10076 GCF_036700865.1 Microcoleus sp. S13C4 | reverse complement strand
GAACCCAGATATCATCCGGTGCAAGAATTAAAGCAGAATTAAAGGCAGCGATCGCCTCAAAGTAAGACTGTTTTGCCTTCTCAAATTCACTTAGCTGTGCTTGCAATTTACCCAGACTTTGCAGCGCATTCCCTTTGTAGATGAGAGCATTGATATCATCCGGTGCAGTAATTAAAGCAGAATTAAAGGCAGCGATCGCCTCAAAGTAAGACTGTTTTGCCGCCTCAAATTCACTTAGCTGTGCTTGTAATTCACTCAGACTTTGCAGCGCAATCGCTTTGTTGTTGAGAGCAGTGATATCATCCGGTGCAATAATTAAAACAGAATTATAGACAGCGATCGCCTCAAAGTAAGACTGTTTTGCCCCCTCAAATTCACTTAGCTGTGCTTGTAGTTTACCCAGACTTTGCAGCGCAATCCCTTTGTTGATGAGAACCCAGATATCATCCGGTGCAAGAATTAAAGCAGAATTAAAGGCAGCGATCGCCTCAAAGTAAGACTGTTTTGCCGCCTCAAATTCACTTAGCTTTGCTTGCAATTTACCCAGACTTTGCAGCGCATTCCCTTTGTTGATGAGATCACCGATCAAATTCGG
>NZ_JAUBPS010000118.1:8619-9381 GCF_036700865.1 Microcoleus sp. S13C4 | reverse complement strand
TGCAATAAGTAAAGCAGAATTCACAGCAGCGATCGCATCAAAGTAAGACTGTTTTGCCCCCTCAAATTCACTTAGCTGTGCTTGTAATTCACCCAGACTTCGCAGCGCCATCCCTTTGTTGTTGAGAGCATTGATATAATCCGGTGCAATAAGTAAAGCAGAATTCACAGCAGCGATCGCATCAAAGTAAGACTGTTTTGCCCCCTCAAATTCACTTAGCTTTGCTTGCAATTCACCCAGACCTCGCAGCGCCATCCCTTTGTTGTTGAAAGTATAATTCTCATCCGGTGCAATATGTAAAACAGAATTATAAACAGCTATCGCCTCAAAGTAAGACTGTTTTGCCGCCTCAAATTCACTTAGCTGTGCTTGCAAACCACCCAGACCTTGCAGCGCCACCCCTTTGTTCTTGAGAACGTCGATATCATCTGGTACAATAAGTAAAGCAGAATTATAGGCAGCGATCGCCTCAAAGTAAGACAGTTTTGCCGCCTCAAATTCACTTAGCTTTGCTTGTAATTCACTCAGACTTTGCAGCGCAATCCCTTTGTTGTTGAGAGCACCGATATAATCCGGTGCAATAAGTAAAACAGAATTATAGACAGCGATCGTATCAAAGTAAAACTGTTTTGCTGCCTCAAATTCACTTAGCTCTGCTTGCAATTTACCCAGACTTTCCAGCGCATTCCCTTTGTTGATGAGAGCACCGATCAAGTTCGGTGCAATATGTAAAGCAGAATTCACAGCCGCGATCGCCTCAAA
>NZ_JAUBPS010000118.1:0-8519 GCF_036700865.1 Microcoleus sp. S13C4 | reverse complement strand
GTAAGACTGTTTTGCCGCCTCAAATTCACTTAGCTTTGCTTGCAAATCACCCAGATATCGCAGCGCATTCCCTTTGTTGGTGAGAACCCAGATATCATCCGGTGCAATAATTAAAGCAGAATTATAAGCGGCGATCGTATCAAAGTAAAACTGTTTTGCTGCCTCAAATTCACTTAGCTTTGCTTGCAATTTACCCAGACTTTGCAGCGCATTCCCTTTGTTGATGAGAGCACCGATCAAATTCGGTGCAATAAGTAAAGCAGAATTCACAGCCGCGATCGCCTCAAAGTAAGACTGTTTTGCCGCCTCAAATTCACTTAGCTTTGCTTGCAAATCACCCAGATATCGCAGCGCATTCCCTTTGTGGGTGAGAGCCCCGATATCATCCGGTGCAATAATTAAAGCAGAATTATAGGCTGCGATCGCCTCAAAGTAAGACTGTTTTGCCGCCTCAAATTCACTTAGCTTTGCTTGCAATTTACTCAGACTTTGCAGCGCAATCCCTTTGCCGTTAAGAGCATTGATATAATCCGGTGCAATAAGTAAAGCAGAATTATAGGCTGCAACTGCCTCTAAATATTCCTGTCTTGCTTCTACATATCGAGCAAACTGAGCAGAATAATTTCCTTCCGAGTGCGAAATTCTGCCCAGCCAATAATCACTTTTAATCCACAACTCATCTCTCACTCCCAGCAGTGACTCACATACCCCGTAAAGACTCCGCCGCAACGCTCCCTCAAACACCTCTTCCCATTCCTTCACACCCCGCTCCCAATCCAAGCGATTAGCATGAAAAATTGCCTCAGCCGCATCCCTCACTTCCCAATAATGCCCCTCTAAAACTTCATGAGCTCTGCGAGTTTTCGGATTATCCCGATCGGCATCCAAACGCCGCAATAAATCGTGAATCCGATACCAATTATCCCCTCGCTTCTGCGATTTCCACACAAAGGAAAAACCCGTCAAAATCTCAAAATTTGCACTGCTTGCTTGGAAGTGACAATCTGCTCCCAATTTCACGTACAAATCTTCATCAAAAGCGCGGCAAGCGCTCAGAGAATGCACGGCAGATCGTACTTCTCGATCGACATAACTCAGCAACCGATCTGTTAATTCCGCTGTCTTGTTTTCCAACTTCGGAATCCGCGCAAAATCCGACGACAGCAACTCAATTCCCCGCCTTCTTTCTGCCAGCACCGCATCCGCACACAAACCCAAATAAAACGGATGTACCTGCAAATTCTCCCAATTATCATCGGGATTGACGCTGGCATATCTAATTACAGCATCTGCCAAATCAGCCTTGTCAATCTCCACTTTGTGCAAGTAATCCCTCGCATCATCCGGCGACAAATGCCACACCAATTGTGCATCTATATAATCTGCGGGAATCGGAAACTTCGACGCATTCGGCCACCGCAATTGCGTCACCGGACAATCTCGCCCCGCCACAGCAACCACAATCCCCAATTTGTAATCCAATGCCCTCAACAACCGCCGAAACCACTCATCTTGATACCAAAAAGTTGCGCCTTGAGAATTGCGTTTTTCATCCCACATTTTCTCGTGAGTATCGAACAGCATCACGAGGCGATCGGGTTTATTTCTACCAGCCATTGCCGCATTCAAATCCCCAGCAAACAATTTCGGCAAACAGTCCGTTAACTCAGTATCAATATCTTTCCGCCGAATTTCATCTGCCTTTTCGTCGCTGACACCCAAGCGGTTTTGAATTAATTTCATCGCCCGCTTGATGCCGCCCAATTTATCTATCCCTTTCAGCACCGCCACAGCTTGCGCCACCACCGGAAAGCCTGCCAAAGTTTCAACTACAGGTGTCAGCAATTCCATGACATCATCGGGAAAAAGTTGGTTGAGAGTTGCTTCAGCCTCGCCTTTGTTCAGCAAATACCAAAAGCAAGCAAAATCGTAATTGGGAAATTTAAATTTATATTTTTTTGCTGATGCTGCTACATTTCGCCGCAGCATCAGCAAGCCGTAAAATCTATCTTGCGGTTTATCTTCTTTAATCGATATCAATCCGAAATCGTGCGTGACTGCGGGTATGGAAGTATAGGTTTTAGGTGCTGCATTGCGGACGAATTCGGCAATTTCGGCGGCCCTTGGTTCGGGAATTTGGCGCAATCTTTGCCAGACTTCCGGCGAAAATCTTTTGCAGCAGTGAAACTGCAAGTGTTTGAGCAGCAATGACTTGCCGTTGCCTCCATCGCCGTAAAAATACAAAATTTGTTCGCGGGGCGGGTCTTCGTTTAAATAAAAGGCAAATCGGCGGGTAAATTCGTGTCTGTCTGTGAATAGTTGGAGCTTGCGATCGTCCCCGATCAATTCGCTTTCAAAATCTTCGTCGTCAATTGGCATAAGTGTGCAGGTGAGGTGTTAATTTAATTATAAGCAAAAATTAGATGGGTTCGGTGATTGAAATCTCGTCTCCACAAACTTTAGTTTCTCTCTAATAGACTAAGAGATCGAGGAAGTATTTAACCCGGATTTAGCATAAATCTTCAGTCCTCATAGCCAGGACTTTAGCTTTGACGCAGGGGTTTAAACTCCTGCCCGATCGCTGCGATCGTCCGCTGGGAGTGGCCGAAAGTTTGACTATTAAGCGGTTTCAACCGCCGAATAAACTGCAACAAATGGTGACAGAGAAATAGAGCTGTGTTAGAACAGCTATCGATCGACCACCCAAGCTATCTTAGAAAGGACGCTAGCGAAAGCACAGTCATGGCACCTCCCACTAATCCAAATCCGGCGGATTCATCTGCAAAACAGTCTCTAGAGGCTGGGCTAGCAGCTTTGAAACAGCAGGATTACCCCACCGCGATCGCCCTTTTAGAATCCGTTACCCAAACCGCAGCTAATGGGCCGTCGGGAATCCGCGCGCAGATGGGGTTGGTGGCTGCGTACAAAGCAACCGGTAATGTCAAAAAGGCGATCGCCCTGTGCTCTTCCCTCGCCAAAAGTCCCAACTCTCAAGTCAAAACTTGGGCCGATCGCGTTTTAACAGAATTAACCCCCCCTCGCCCCCCAAAACCACCGGAAAATAAACCAAAATCCGCAGAGACTCCCCCCGAAACAGGCTTTGTCGCCTTTGATGCAGGAACAAAATCGGCGAAAAAATCGATTGAGGGCGATCGGCCGAGCGCAGATACAAAAACAGGATTTTTACCTTTAGAGCCTGCTGTAGAGCCTGGAAACGCCAAATCCCAACCCATTTCCCCGCCACCTCCACCCCCCACAAGCCAGACTTCTGAACCGGAAAACTCGACCGAAACCGCACCCGATACAGAAATTAGCGGCGAAAATAGTTCCGGTTCCCCAACAGATATTCCCGGAGTCGCCAGCCCAGATACTTACCAACTCACTTGGCGCGAAGCAGGGCGCGCGAAAAGCCCGCGCCCGCTCAAACCGCTGAAGTTGCTGGAGTTTCGGCTGCAAGCCGTTGCAAGTGCGATCGCCCTATTTTTCCTAGCCCGGTTTGTCCTGCAATTCCTGCTGACAAACACTAATTCTCTGTTGGTTCAGCTTTACATATTCAGTAGACTGCCTATTTTCGCGCCGATTCAGCTTTTTTACCGCGATCCAACTCCGTTTGTTCAGATGGTGTTTGGATTGCTTTTGGCCTCGTCTCCGTGGCTGATAGACGCGCTGCTGAAACTGTTTTGCGACATCGAAACTCTGCGCGGGTCAGTTTTATCCAAGCACAGCAAGGAAGCTAGTCGGGTACTGCGAAGTTATTGTACGAAGCAAAATATGCCGGTGCCGGTGCTGAAACTCTTGCCGCTGAATGTTCCTGTAGCTTTCAGTTACGGCTGTTTGCCCCGTTTTGCTCGGATTGCTGTGAGTCGGGGGCTGTTGGAACAATTGACGGATGATGAAATTGCTACTATTTTCGCGCGGGAGTTGGGCCATATCTCTCACTGGGATTTTGCGCCGATGTCGCTGGCGCTGCTGGTGATTCAGATTCCTTACTTGATTTATTGGCAGGTGGCGCACTGGCAAGAGCGGTTGTGTGATTTAATGACGATCGAGTTTTTGCGTTCTGCTGTCAAGTTTGTGGCCGCTGCAATTTCTGCTATTAGTTACGGGATTTATAAGTTGTTGCGCTGGCCGATGTTGTGGCTGTCGCGCAGCAGAGTGTATTTTAGCGATCGCACTGCTGCAGAAATTACGGGTAATCCTAACGGTTTGACGCGGGCCTTGTCTAAAATTGCGATCGGCATTGCTGATAATATCGAGCAGCAAAAACAAACTAGCTTTTTCCTCGAAAGTTTCGATCTATTGTTACCCGTAGGTGTTGGACAAGCTGTAAGCCTTGGTTCTGCTGCATTACACGCGCCGCTAGAACAGATTTTGCTGTGGGATGTCAGCAATCGCGAGCGCAATTGGTTGACGGTTAACCGCGCGCATCCTTTGCTGGGAGAGCGTTTGAAGCTGTTGGCTCTTTATGCTCAATTCTGGAAGCTAGAGACAGAGTTAGATTTGGCAAACGCGGGAGTGCAAGAACAACCCAGGAAAGGAAAATTGTCTCTGTTTAAGTCAATACTCGAATTTAAAGATTCAAAACTATTTTTACAGGGTGCGCCGTTTTTTGGAATTCCGATGAGTTTGGCGATAGTCGGGGTGCTTTGGCTGATTGGGGGGATTTTTTCGAGGACGAGTATTTGGCAGTTGGATTGGCTTTGGGGCGATCGATCGATTATTTGGGGCTGTTTGCCGATCGGATTTAGCATCGGTACTTTGATGCGGATCAATTATTTCTTCCCGGATATTATACCCCGAGAAACCGCTTCACCGAGTTTGCCGGAAATTTTGTCAAATCCCGAGAGTTTGCCGCTGGATGCTGAACCGGTGCGGCTGGAAGGGCAACTTTTAGGTCGATCGGGTATGAGTAATTGGCTGGGACAAGATTTGATTTTGCAAACGGCGACAGGGTTGGTGAGGTTGCACTATGTTTCGAGGTTTGGCTACATTGGCTCTTTGTGGCCATTTTTGTTCAAAGAGACTACTCGCCCTAGTGATTTGATCGGAACATCTGTTGTGGCGACTGGTTGGCTGCGCCGGGGTGCTACTGTGGCGATCGACCTTGAAAGTCTCCGCAGTCAAGGAGGGAGAGTCAGTGACAGCGGACATCCGATTTGGTCTGCGATTTTGGCTTTTGCTGCTGCTATTTGGGGCGCATACATTATTATCCAAGGGCCAAGGTGAGGAATAGTTATCGGATTGTGGCGTGAATCGCCAACAACGCGCATCCTCGATCGGTTTTGAGTTAAACAGCGGATTGGCGATGTTCTCGGTGCTGGTGGCGCAGCCTACTATTCATTGGTGTCAACGTAACGTCAAACCTAGTACCTGTCTGCTGTTTGACGATTAGGGTGCGATCCCCCCTAGCCCCCTTAATAAGGGGGGACAAGAAATATCCTCAAAACCCCCCTTCTTAAGGGGGATTTAGGGGGATCTAGACTCCGGTAAAAACGAGATTTATCAAGGGTTTTAGCCTTAAGTTGACACTAAGGCCTACACTCTTCTTCCTTCTTGCCTCTTTTTTCGTAAAGAAAAGTTGCTTTTTTGCCAGCATTCTGTTACATTAGTTTACATAAATTGGATTGAACCAAATAGCGCGATAACTTCTGTTGGCTAAAATCCCTTAAGGCATTGCGTAAAAATTGTCAACATCCCAACACAGCAAGTACAGCCAGCCGCTTGTCGGCTGTTTTTTTTCGACCGCTATTTTTGCTGTGCGCGATGAATTCTCAAAAGTGATTCAGATGTGGTTTCCGTTAAATTCAGACTGAAATCTTCCTAAATAACTAGCTCTGTTACCAAGGCTGTGATACCTTTAAAGAATGCTCGGACTCTGCCGGGCCCGATTTAAGGGATAGCGGGTAAGTGAGTAGTTCTCAGCATTAGGAGCGAGATTAGGAACGAGGTAAGATTACTGGCTGAAAAAATGTTAGCCATTTTATCCATCACTGTATTAAACTGAATACTGGCATTCCGATCGCTTGCAATTGACACATCCTTGGACATAAATTTCTACACGGCGCTGGCTATAAACATTCTGAATCAAAACCGGAAGCAAGTAATACAGAATAGCCAATAGCCTAAACATTTGAGTGATGACTAAAAGTTTACACAACAACCTGAGATTTAAAAGCTCTCTGCATAGGCGGTTAAGTTCCGGCCTTATCAGAGTCAATCATCTTTTTGTTCTAAAAGGTGGGGGGAGCTGTCAAGGTTGGTGGGAGGAATGCGCCAATTCTCGGGTTATGTGGTGTTTGCCTGAAGTCAATATTCAGTTGACTTCAGGGAATTCTGTTCGAGCAAATTAATTAAAATCCAAGTCTGGAGGAATTTTTCATGTCTATTCGTCTTTATGTTGGCAACCTACCCAAAGAACTCGATCGCCTAGAATTGCAAGAAGTTTTTGCACCGGAGGGCGAATCTGTTACCACAAAGGTAATTACCGATCGCAAAACTGGTAAATGCAGAGGATTTGGTTTTGTGACGGTGCTAACCGACGAACAAGCCGACCAAGTTATTGAAAAATACAACGGCTTGATGTTCAAAGAAAACCCGCTGAAAATAGAGAAGGCATTGCCCCGCTCTAAGGGTAAATCTGAAAAGGGCGAAGACGATCAACAGCAGTCGCCGCAGTCACCGCAGTTGGTGTCGGCGTCGGCGTCTGTGCCTATGCCTGTACCTGCGCCGCAGCAACAGCAGCGCTCGTCGGCTCCTCCTACCCAAGGTGGAGGCGGTTCCAGCAAAAGCAATCGCCGTCGGGGTGACAACAACAAGTCTCGCCGCAATCAGTCAGCAACAACGGTGTCGAGCGCTGATTCCGGCTCGGTGCAGCCAGATCCGCGCTGGGCGAGTGCTCTGGAAGAACTCAAGCAAAGATTGGTGGAAGCTCAGACTACTAATTAGTCGAAAATGGCGGCTAATTGCTGCTGCCTCTCGACTGTGGTTGACTGAATGTATCTGGAAGTGCGATCGAGAATGGGTCAAAAAACCCTGTTCTCGATCGCACTCTTTTATGGTAAAAAACCTCTAATATCTAGCAGTGCGGTACAATAACCGCGATCGGGCAAGTAATGAAAACTCAAGTCCTGACTACCAACCTGTTTGATTTTGGTCGAGCGACCGGACACGATGTCATATCCTGAGAATGGTTGGCAAAAAAAGCCCGTTTCTATGAAAATATAGGGTTAAGCAGCGAGACATTTAGAAAGAAACCCGGTTTTTAGCCCCCCTAAATAGGGCTTGCTGAAAATAAGCGAAAAGCTGACGGTACAAGGCTTATAGAAGTCTTACAAGGGCAAAGAGGACACGAAAAAGAGGTAAAATTGGAAATCGTCGTGCATTTATGAAGGAAAAATGTATCGAAAGTTACAAAACCCCCTGGAACCAGAAAAAGCCTTTGAACTTCCCTTTGAGGGCAAGCTGTGTGAAGAAAATCGTTGGGTAGTTCTGGCAAACCTAATTCCGGGCGTCAGAATTTGAGGAAGAATATGCCCAGAATTTCTCCGAGGAAATGGGAGCGCCAGCCAAACCCTTTCGGATGGCACTGGGAGCGTTAATCATCAAAGAAAAATTGGGAATTAGCGACAGAGAAACAGTCGAACAAATTAAGGAAAACCCTTACTTACAGTATTTTATCGGAGAAAATAGTTATCGGAAGGAAGCGCTTTTTGACGCTTCAATGATGGTTCATTTTCGACAAAGAATCGGTCAGTCTCTGCTTAAAAAAATCAATCGAAAAATTGTCCAACAAGGTCGAGGATTCAAGCCGGAGGAACCCAGCGCAAAAAAGTCAGAAGAAGCCGAAAGACCAAAAGAAAATAGAGGAAAGCTATTAATAGATGCAACGGTAGCACCTGCCGATATCAAATACCCCACCGATGTAGACCTGTTAAATCAAGCGAGAAAAACCACCGAACTCATCATAGACATCTTATATAAATCCCTGAAGGGCAACCTGGAGAAAAAACCCCGAACTTACAGAAAAAACGCCAGAAAATATTATCTAAAATTCGCCAAAAATAGGAAGCCCTCTGGAAAAGAAAGGAGAAATGCCGTTAAAAAACAGCTCCAATATATCAAACGAAATTTGGGACATATTGAGCAATTAATCGAAACAGGTGCTAGGCTCGAACTCTTAAGCAGAAGGCAATACAGAAATTTGTTGGTATCTGGGGAAATTTACCGTCAACAGCAGTGGATGTGGTCAAATAATAAAAAAAGAATCGAACATCGAATTGTCAGTTTAACACAACCGCATATCCGTCCAATCGTCAGAGGCAAGTCAGGAAGTCCTACAGAATTCGGAGCCAAGTTATCAGTTAGTTGTGTAGAAGGATATGTATTCCTCGAAAAAATTAGCTGGGAAAACTATAATAGACCTCTTGCGAAAGTCTCAGGCGCTCTCTAATTTAGTCTTTAAAGAAAGTTCATAATTATAAATGCCAGCGATCAAATTAAATCTTAATCCGAAGCGCCTT
>NZ_JAUBPS010000117.1:0-10108 GCF_036700865.1 Microcoleus sp. S13C4 | reverse complement strand
AGTTTTTGAGTAACAGCTTGCCGGATATTCAAAGGCAGCTACTTTTGGCTGCAATCATTTTTTAGTCTAAACTACAGCCCGTATCCCAAGTCCTAGAACGCCTGAGTGCCCATCGCCAACAGTTCTAGGGACGATCGCACCGACTTCGGTATCAACCAGGAATTTGCCCTCGCCCCACCCCACTCCCAAACGGTAATCAAGTCGTCCTCATTCCCCCTGTTAGCTCTCCTCTTCTGCCCTCGGACAGTCCGCAGATGCCGATTCGGTTTGTCACCGGACGGGCGATCGAGCTAAACTGAGAACTGAGGCCTGCCTTTGATCGGAAGAAGTCCTCAAACTTCTTGGAAGAAATTGTTTTACCTAGGAGTGGGTCAAGCCCACTTTTTTTGTTGCATTAGTCGCAGGAAAAGAGCTCAGGGCGTCTGACTTGCAAGTTGAGGACTGATCTAGTAGGGGTAATCCCCCCGCTTGAGATCCCCTGCTGGGATGTTGGGTAAGTCCCAAAGTTGAAGACGAAAGTCCCAGCCACCTAATCAAACCACCTCAAAGCCAAGCAATCTCAACACCAAATTTTTCCTTGCCCGTATCCGAGTTCAGGAGTTTTAACTTAAGTATTCGATATGACTCATCCCCTAATCCCACAAATCATTGACTTAGCTACCCCCGTTGCGGAAACACTGGGATTGGAAGTAGTGGGAGCAGTGTTTCACACCAACCAAAATCCTCCCGTCTTGCGGGTAGACATCCGCAACCTCCAACAAGACACCGGTTTAGCCGACTGCGAGCGCATGAGCACAGCCCTCGATGCCGAGTTAGAGGCAGCCGACATCATACCCGATGCCTACGTGCTAGAGATTTCCAGTCCCGGAATATCCCGATTGCTCAGCAGCGATCGAGAATTCATTACCTTTAAAGGTTTCCCCGTGACAGTCAAAGCCAGCGAACCGGACTCGCGAATCAAAGAGTGGAAAGGACTACTCCTCTCCCGGGATGAAACAGCGGTTTATCTCAATCAAAAAGGGCGACAGGTTAAAATTCCCCGCGCTCAGATTGTCAAAGTTGAACTAGACGAAGGAAAGGAGAGGTAAAGGGAAATTTTGAGTTTTGAGTTTTGAGTTTTGAGTTTTGAGTTTTGAGATTGCCTCGCAGCAAGCTGAAAACGCTTGGCTGCGAGTTAATTTTTAACAATCACATCTGTAGGAGCGGGTTGAATAGGAACAACAAATAAATTGTTACACCACCTAGCTTCCCTAATCCTATCCAGTAACTCATCAATCATTGGTCATCACTCTTTATCTAAAATTTCTCAGGATCAATTACCAATTACCAGTTACTTATTACCACAGCAAAAAAGGAGAGTTTTATATGTCAATGGTTCCCCTGCCCGGACTAAAAGAAATGGTCGAAGGTATTAGCAAAGAACGCAATTTACCCAAACACGCCGTCCAAGCAGCCTTGCGAGAAGCCCTGCTTAAAGGATACGAACGCTACCGCCGTACCCAAAAACTCGATCACTTCAGCGAAGAATACTTCGACAACTTTGATGTAGAACTCGACGCAGAACAAGAAGGTTTCCGCGTTTTAGCCAACAAAACTATTGTCGAAGAAGTCATCAATCCCGATCACGAAATCTCACTTACGGAAGTGCAAGAAGTAGCCACGGAAGCTCAGCCGGGTAGCATCGTGCTCGTAGACGTAACACCAAATCAAAAAGAATTTGGTCGCATGGCCGCGATCCAGACCAAACAAGTTCTCGCTCAAAAACTGCGCGACCAACAGCGCAAAATGATTCAAGAAGAGTTTAAAGATTTAGAAGAAACCGTTCTTCAAGCAAGAGTGCTCAGGTTTGAGAGGCAGTCGGTAATTTTAGCAGTTACCAGCAGCTTCGGTCAGCCAGAAGTAGATGCCGAACTCCCTAAGCGCGAACAGTTGCCTAACGACAATTACCGGGCAAACGCTACATTCAAGGTTTATCTCAAAAAAGTAGGCGAAGGATCTACTAGAGGGCCGCAGTTACTTGTTTCTAGAGCCGACGCAGGTTTGGTGGTTTACCTGTTTGCTAACGAAGTACCAGAAATAGAAGACGGGGTGGTGAGGATTGTTGCCGTAGCCAGGGAGGCAAATCCGCCATCCCGGCACGTCGGCCCCCGGACTAAAATAGCAGTTGATACTCTCGATCGCGACGTAGACCCCGTAGGAGCCTGCATCGGAGCGCGGGGATCGCGGATTCAGGTAGTAGTCAACGAATTGCGCGGCGAAAAAATCGACGTGATCCGCTGGTCTCCAGACCCAGCAACTTATATTGCCAACGCTTTGAGTCCCGCTAGAGTAGATGAAGTGCGTTTAGTTGCTCCCGAAGGCAGGAGAGCTCACATTTTGGTCGCTGAAGACCAACTGAGTCTTGCCATTGGCAAAGAAGGTCAGAACGTGCGCCTCGCGGCCCGCCTAACCGGTTGGAAAATCGATATCAAAGATATTGCTAAGTACGATCGCGCCGCCGAAGACAGCAAATTGGCAGCAGAAGCAACTAGGCTCGAAGAACTAGCAGGCGACTACGACGCAGACGATGCAGGCGACTACGACGAGGAAACCGCAGAATTTGAGGAAGAGGAGGCAGCCACCACGGAGGAAACCGAAGCCACAGTCTAAAAACTGTGACATTTACAAGATTTTCTCTCTTCGGGAGACCAGGAGGACTTGTCCCCTACTCCCCCCTCTCCCCCTACTCCCCTCTCACAAGAAATGAAACCGAACTACCGGTGCTGTGCAAGTTGTCGGAAAATAGCTCCTAAGGAAGCTTTTTGGCGAGTAGTCAGGCTCTATCCTTCTCATCAGGTACAATTAGATCGTGGCATGGGCCGTTCTGCTTACCTTTGTCGGGAAGCCGAATGCCTCAAAGCAGCTCAGAAAAAAAATCGACTTGGGCGATCGCTCAAAGCGCCTGTGTCTGACGAACTGTACCAAACACTTTGGCAGCGTTTAGCCACATCTGACTGTACATCTTACTCTGGCTCACCCGGACGAAAAACCGACAATAGTTCGGCATCGACTGTATAAACCCTCTTGGCAGCCCTACCAGTAATTACTGGTAGCGCCAGCTATAAAACCCCAATCCGATCTGCCCACCAGTCTGGAAAGATTTGTGTCAGATTAGATAAGGGTAGGGTACTAGCAGAGGTATCCTCAAGGTGGAAAGGCAAACTTTGAAGCTTGAGAGAGTGGGTTTTGCCAAAACTCAGACTTCGGAGTTCCAAGTTCCCAAACAGACTTGAGAATTCTTCAACCGCAGACTTCAGCGAGTTGCATCTTTTAGGTAAAATTGCTGAGCGAGTACCAAAACCCCGATTCCTGACACTGAATCAATCACACCGAATGATGTCGTCATTAGCACAAAAAATCACAATGTAAAAACTGGTTGGCACAAAAGAGGGCAGAGTGGATGAACAACGGCAAAGTAAGAATTTACGAATTATCACGGGAACTA
Organism: Microcoleus sp. S13C4; assembly: GCF_036700865.1. NCBI lineage: Bacteria > Bacillati > Cyanobacteriota > Cyanophyceae > Oscillatoriales > Microcoleaceae > Microcoleus > Microcoleus sp. S13C4. The sequence continues at coordinate 6,624 of NZ_JAUBPS010000117.1, read as the reverse complement.
AATTTGGATAATAAAGACATCTTGGCAGTATGCGAGCGGCTCAATATTTCAGTCAAGAGCCACAGCAGCACAATTACAGAATCAGAAGCAGAGCGCATTCGCAAAACGGCGGAAAAATACGTAGCCAGTAGCCACTCTTCCCCCGGCAAGCCAGCTCCACCCGAAAGAGCAGCAGCGCCATCTAGAGAATCTGGCCCTCACCCTAACGACCAACAAAAAAAGCAGCAAATTTTAGAAATACGCAGTCCAAAAGTACGGCCGGCTGGTGCAAACTCCCAGCCTGCGGGCAACGAGGAGCAAAAAACCCAGCCTGGGGCCACCGTGGCAACTCCTCCCAAGTCGCCCGCAGCTCAACAACTCCAGCCTCCAGCTAAACCAAATATCAATCGACCTGTACTGTCGAAGCCAAATGTCGCTGTCTCGGCGGCTCCGTCAGAAACAGTCTCGGAAACAGTCTCGGAAACAGTCTCGGAAACAGTAGGTGCGATCGCGGAAACAACCGCGCAGGCTCAGGCACCTCTGACACCTCAACCTTCATTGGAAAAGGCTCCCGAACGCACCAAGCAACCGCCGATCGCCCCTCCCGCGCCTTCGGCAAAACTCACGTCGCCGCCAGTCAGAGGGGCGTCAGAGTCGGCTAGCCGTACCCCACAAAATCTGGGGAACAAGCCGGTACTCAAACTTGCAAAAACCGAGCAAGAGCAATCAGAACAGTCAGAAACTCTGGAAGCGCCGGCTAAACCGAGCCGCCCCAGCAGACCTACACCGGGAGGTACCGAATCCCGCGACGCGCAAAGACCGCGCCGGGAAGGCGCTGGTGGCCCAGTCAAAACTCCACTTGCCGATCGACCCCAGCCCGGTGGTCCGCGCCGGAGCCTTGCCCCCGCAACGTCAGCTACCGGACTGCGTAGCCGGGGCGGTGACACCGGAGCCGCAGGGGATGACACGGATGACAATGAAGAAGATAATACGCCGTTGCTGGGGATTACTCTCCTCGAAAGGCCGTCCCTCCCTCGTCCTGCCAAAAAGACATCGGTCATTTGGGAAGAAGATGATGACGAAAACTCAGATGCTGCCAAAGCTGCCAAGGCTGTTAAGGCAAAACGTTCTCGCCTCAAACCAATAGATGAGGATGACGACGACTTAGAAAACGGCTTGGATATGCCAGCACCAGTCACGGTCAGCCTGTCCCTAGCCCGCCCAGCTAAGGCGAAGTCACAAGCAGCACCCAAGTCAACACCAACTCCGGGCGCACCCGGAAGCAGTGGAAAAAATAAGAGACCGGGCCCTTCTCACGATAAAAGTTCTTCTTCTGGCTCGAGTGGGGGACGCGGCAACCGGGGCAAAACAGCCGAAGCTAAGGTAGAACGTCCAGAAAAGCTGCTGCTGAGCAGGCCGATGACCGTTCAGGAACTAGCAATTACTTTGGCAGTTCCCGAAACCGAAATTATTAAGCGGCTGTTCTCTAAAGGTATTGCGGTCAACATTACCGAAACCTTGGACATTTCAGCGGTGAGAATGGTAGCCGAAGAAATGGGCGTAGAGGTAGAAACCCCAGAAAAAGTAGCCCCAGCTATCAAAGTGATCGAGATGCTGGACGCAGCCGATTTGGAATACCTCGAACGCCGTCCGCCAGTCGTAACGATTATGGGTCACGTGGATCACGGTAAAACTACTTTGCTCGACTCGATCCGCAAAACCAAGGTGGCTCAGGGAGAAGCTGGGGGCATTACCCAGCACATCGGTGCTTACCACGTGGATGTGGTACACGAAGGCAAGAGCCAGCAGGTGGTATTTTTGGATACGCCGGGTCACGAAGCCTTTACAGCGATGCGGGCTCGGGGAACACGGGTTACTGACATCGCCATCTTGGTGGTGGCGGCCGACGACGGCGTGCGACCCCAGACAATTGAAGCGATCAGCCACGCGAAAGCGGCGAAAGTGCCAATTGTCGTGGCTATCAATAAAGTTGACAAGGAGGGTGCTCAGCCGGAACGGGTGAAGCAAGAGCTTACTGAGTACGGCTTGGTGGCAGATGACTGGGGCGGCGATATCACGATGGTTCCCGTCAGCGCGATTCGAGGCGAAAACCTAGATACGCTGTTGGAAATGATTCTGACAGTGGCGGAAATGGAAGACCTTAATGCCAACCCGCACCGACCGGCTAAGGGTACTGTGATTGAAGCTCACCTCGACAAGGCAAGGGGACCTGTGGCAACTCTGCTGGTGCAGAACGGCACTCTGCGAGTGGGCGATATTGTGGTCGCAGGCTCGGCTCTGGGCAAGGTGCGCGCAATGATCGATGACCGGGGCGATCGCGTAGAGCACGCAACTCCATCCTTCGCGGTGGAAGTGCTGGGGCTGCGGGAAGTTCCTCGCGCCGGAGACGAGTTTGATGTCTTCGCAAACGAAAAAGAAGCTGCGGCGATCGCGTCTGGAAGAGCTACTTCCCAACGAGATTCCCGCCTACTGCAAGGTGGCCGGATCAGCCTCAGCGGCTTCTCTCAACAAGCTAAGGAAGGCGTTCTCAAGGAACTCAACTTGATCTTGAAGGCAGATGTCCAAGGCTCCCTCGAAGCAATTGTCGGCGCTCTGACTCAACTTCCTCAAAAAGAAGTTCAACTCCGACTGCTGCTATCTGCTCCTGGGGAAATTACAGAAACGGATATTGACCTCGCTGCAGCCAGTAATGCTGTGATTATCGGGTTCAATACTACTCTCGCCACCGACGCTCGCCTCGCGGCAGACCAAGCGGGCGTAGACGTGCGGGAATACAGCATCATCTACAACCTCTTGGATGACATTCAAGGGGCGATGGAAGGTCTGCTGGAACCCGAACTGGTGGAAGAACCTTTGGGTCAAGTCGAAGTGCGCGCTGTCTTCGCGATCGGTCGCGGAGCTGTGGCTGGATGTATGGTACTCTCTGGCAAAGTCATCCGTAACTGTAAGGTGCGGGTGCGCCGGGGCAACAATGTCGTTTACGAAGGTGTCCTCGACTCCCTAAAACGGATGAAGGAAGATGCCAAAGAAGTCAATGCTGGCTTTGAATGTGGCATTTCCTTGAGCGGGTTTAGCGACTGGGCGGATGGCGATCTTATTGAAGCCTACCGGATGGTTACTAAGCGCCGGACTCTCTCTCAATAGTTTTGAGTTGTGAGTGTTGAGTTGGAAGAGAATTTTTGAATGATCGCAACCAAATTGCCGATCGCTCGCAACTATTCTCTTCACTCAATACTCCTAAACTCATCACTCCCAACTTTTGTTTTTAACTTATAGCAGAAGGAAGAAGGTTTTAGTTATCTAGGAAAGAATGAAGAAGCAATAAAAGCAAAGATATAGCAATTAACAACCTCCTAATCGTCTTGGCTGTTGCTGAAAATTCAAAATTTAAAACTAAAATAAGACTTACGCAAATCCACCGAGTTTCCTCCCACAATGCTCGGTTTGACCGGAAATATACTTTTCGCACCGGCTTTCTGGGTCAAAAGTGCGTCCCAGACTCTCAAAATTCAAAACTCATAACTCATAACTCATAATTATTTAAAGTGCGTTCTTTTTGGTCAGATCCTTTTTTGTGGATTCACCTTTCTGGGGCGGCTACACTGCCGATTTTCCTAGGACTGTGCTTGCTGGGACTGGCAGTGGGTTCTCCCCTGCTCCCTGTGTGGTTAGAAATGTTTTTAGTGGCTGTAGCAGGTATTGTTCCTGTGCTGTGGATGCAGTGGTTCCGCCCTTTTTACATTTTTAGTATTTTAGTTGTGGCGGTAAAACCGCAGAATTTAACTTCTGTGCAGCATCGGCTTCTGACTCGGTTTAAAACAAAGTTAAATCAAGGAATCGCTCTTTTTGTCGCTGTTTTGCTGGCAGTAATTTTGTGGCAGCTTTACCGACTGGCTCCCCTCGCGGCTTCGGTGGCTCCCTTTCCTCCTTCGGGGCGGTGGGCTGGATTGTTGTTGGCAGTTGCTGCTTTTTTAGCTAGCAATTTGTTTTTGCAGGTGTCTGCTAGTGTCATGGCGGTTTTGCTGACGCCGGAATCAGAATTTGCAGCGACAAAGCCTCATGTTTTAGAAAAAATTCGGCAGGATTTTACGATCGCGCCTTGGCAAGTCGATCGACTTTTGCCGGCTTTGGCAGCCGAGACAACTGCGGCTGTGCCTGCACCCGTAGAGTCAATTGGACGAGCATCCGGCACAGGGAATCCGTCAGTGGGCAGTATTGTCAACCCAAAACCTGCTGACACCAACGACGTTACATCTCTACCCGAACAGTCGAGCGAAAAAAAGTGAAATAAAAAATTAAGAGGAGGACAATTGTAGTTTAAGCTACTTTAATTTGTACAGATATATGCTGTGAAAAAAATAGTTAAGGCCCCTCTTCGGATAGAGATTATTAATAGTCTTAATATTTAATTTTTAATCGCAGGTTGTGGATATTTTATGTTGGCTCTTTGGAGAGAAGAATCTATAATAGAGAGTGTCAAGGTCAGCTTTCAATCCTAACAAGGGATTAAAACAGAGGTATAACAATATGGCGAATTATCTACCGATCGCAGAAGAACCTCAAGCCGCAGATCCGATTGAGCTGTGCGAAGATTCTGAAATCTGGGGCAGTCTCAAATCCGCGATCGGCGCAAGTTCAGGATTTCAACGCTGGCAGCTAGAACTCAAATTTGAGCGTCAGCAGCAAAATGCCACCATCGATCAGCAGGTTCGGTCATATCTGCGGGAAACATTAGAAACTTTGGCTTACTGAATGCCCTAAAACCAAATATTGTCACGGTTTGTGAATTTTACAGCCCAATTCTGCTGGCATCCCCTCCAATATGCTATGTGAGTGCCGACAATAAGTGTCGATCGCAACTTCGGGTCTCAAATTGCAGGGGACAGTATTTCTCCTTACTTAGTCGGGATTAATTCCCGCATTCTACTTACAACACACTCTGAAAAAAATCAAGAGAAAATTAGCCTGACACCTTCCATACAAAGCGACTGCGGCCGCTATCTATAGCAAGTCTATTTGAGTCATGAATGTAGAACAACCTGAAACGCTTGTGATGATTGAATCGATTGTTTACAAATCAAATGGTTTTGCTATATTGACCTGGCTGTTGCCGAAACTCTTTATAATAAGACTGAAGCCAAATAAAATTAACAGTTTGAGAGTGGCAGTACATCAAACCATACACATAAACCTGATTACACATCTTTGGCACCGCAAATCCTATGAATACTTTACAACCCGAGTTGAGCAAAATTCGCTTAGTCATAGTTCAGTATGCCGGCGATTACGGAGAAGTCTTTGAGTGTTTAGCGAAAGGTGGAAGCGAAACATACTACGCTCAAAAATATTCTGTTGATGCCGTTACCGAGATGGCAAAACGGGCCGAATCAGTAACGGTTATTTGCTGCACGTCACAAGAATTTAACGAGAAGGTTCTAGACAACGGCGTGCGGACGATCGCTTGCGGATTTAGTTACCCAATTAATTCCCAAAAATTGATCGAGTTAATTGCCAAGCAAAATCCGACTCACTTAATCATGCGGACGATTCTTCCCGACGTTTTTAAGTGGGCAATTAAAAATAAAATTAGAACCATCGCCGTATTTGCAGAATCTATTGCCACAACTACTTGGCGCCAGAAAATCCGCAACTATTTCCTAGCTAAGTTGTTTAATAACAAGCAAATAGAATGGGTGGGAACTTACGGTATAACTTCATCTTTATTGTTCAACGAAATAGGAGTAAAACCCGATAAAATAATTCCTTGGGACTTCATGATAGACAGCAATCCCGGTTCTCTTTCGCCGAAAGAAATTTCTGCTGGCATCAAAACTTTGAAACTATTTTATGCAGGCTTGTTAGTACAAAGCAAGGGAGTTGGCGATATCTTAGAAGCCGTAGCAAAGTTAAGAGAGCGGAATATATCAGTTCACTTAAAAATGGCAGGTAAAGGCGAAGAAGAGTTTTTTTTCCAGCAAGTCGAACAGTTGCAAATTAAAGATTCTGTAGAATTTCTTGGAATAGTGCCAACTCAGACTTTAGAACCTTTAATGAGAGAAGCCGATCTCGTGTTAGTTACTAGCCGGCACGAATATCCCGAAGGTTTTCCCCTGACAATTCAGCACGCTTTACGCACTAGAACACCGATAGTAGCTTCGGATCACCCGATGTTTAAAACCCACTTAAAGCACGGTATTAATTCGATGATTTTTGAGGCGGGGAACTCTCAGGCTTTAGCAGAATGTATCGAAAAAGTTATTTCGGATTCAGCGCTTTACCACAATCTTTCTGTCGCTTCTCACTCAACCTGGCATGAGTTGCGTCTCCCTGTCAAATGGGCGGAATTGATCGATCGCTGGCTGGATGATTCCCCTGAAAGCAAACAGTGGTTGTTTGAAAAACGGCTGGCTGCTGAATACTACAATAAATATCTCCCATAACTGCCAAACCTTCTCCCCGCTTGGTTTCTTGTCCGAAGCCCGATCGACGAGGGCTTCGGACAAGAAACCAACGCTTAAATAAGGGTTTGAAGACTACATTAATAACAACTAAGCTGTTGTGCCTTTAAATAGGGTATAATAAAAAATGAGTTTAGTCAATCTCTACAAAAATGCCAGCTAAAAA
>NZ_JAUBPS010000116.1:0-10170 GCF_036700865.1 Microcoleus sp. S13C4 | reverse complement strand
ATTAATAATTAAATGGGGTCGCAAAATCAAAAATAAGGGTAATGCTTGTATCACAGTTTAAATGTGCAACAGCTTACTGTGTGGAATATGGCAAAAATGTCATCTTTAGCAAGACAGACAACGAGATTTTGTTACCAGATTGAGCAAGGCGCAAACATAGAGCTAAGGAGTACAACTTAAATGTAGCAGTCAAGGACAGGTTTACATTTCATTCAGTCTAAATGAAACTTCGAGGTAACAACTATGTCAGATAAACTCTTGTCAATTTATGCGTCGCTCCTGTTTGCAGCCATTCCCGCTATGCTAATTTACGGCGGTCAATCTATCTACCACGACGGTTATCGGCAAGCCGTAAAAGATTTACCGCCAACAGTAGTTCAAGGCGACCAGAATATCGACAACAGCACGAACAACAACTATCAATTTGCACCGTCACTTGGGGGGAAGTAATCAAGGCTAAATCAACTACATAGCTCAGAATTAATTAAAGGAGACAAACCATGAGTGCAATTGTTAAATACACTGGTGGTGGAGCCATCGCCCCAGCCCTAGTCGGGAAAGTCAAAGCATTTGATAGCGCACCTGAAATGTTGACTTCTTTTCAGGGATACTACGGTTTCGACCCCTCAGCGTTTGCCGGGATGTCTGAGGAAGAATTGGGAGCATTCGTAGATTCGGTTGAAGAAATCAAGTTTCTGATTGACAACCTCGACAAACTAGAAAAACACGTCAACGACTATATTGATGGCGTCGTAAAGTACAACGAGTTTGTAGCCCGATGCGTCAAAGCTGGTGCTAAGGGCATGGAGAAGATCGATCGGGCCACGCTCGACGTATTCTTGGCATGGAAAGGTTGGCAGGCCAATACCAAAAAGCTAGCCAAAGATTCGGATGTTGGCGTAAGACTACTCGACCAAGAAGTTATTGATTACGGCGATTTAGCGGAATACGACCTTCAGATTTCTCTTCAGATTGTGGCTAACAGATTAGTCCGCCAAAAAGAAGCGCTATCCCAAAAACCTGACAAAGAAGCAGCAAACTATGCGGAGCGACAAGCAGCTCAAGAGGCAAAAAGCGAAGAGAGAAATAGGATAAAAGACTTGTTCGCTTACGGTACTCGCGGGAAATACGGTTTGCCATCATCGAGTAGCCCGCAATTGAGTCCTGCCAGCAGCGCTAGCAATAACGCTAGCAATAACGCTACCAAGGCAAGCGGTTGGCTAAAAAAATGGGGCGGTAAAGCCTTTGATTATTTCTCAGGGAAGTAGCCATGCAGTTACCACCATTTCTCATCCCCAAACCTCAAAATCCTCCTGTTGCTCCACCTTCACAACAACTACAACTCCCAGAATTAGAAGAATCAGACCAATTGAGGTTTCTCAAGAACTTAAACAGCTTCTGCGGTCAAGGATTTTGGTTTGCGGTTGGGTTGTCAATTGCTCACGTTTCGAGGATTGTCGGTGCTCCTGTAATGCTCGTCGCAGTGATTTTGGTTGCCGGGTTCCTGTTTGTAGTAAAACCGAAAAACCCAACCTCTTATTTACTATCAATGAGGCGGATTAGCGGGTTGGTGGTGATTGTCGGCACTATTGCTGCATTTTGGGATGTAGCATGGCTGCTAGCCAATATGCCTTTAAGTGTAGGCTTTGGCTTCGGGTTCATCCCAGTGTGGCAGCTTGTCGTGATTGTGGGTGTATCGGTGGCCTTGCTTTTGTTGGTCGCACTGTGGCGGAGGTGGATGCGGTGAAAAGTGCCATTGCTTCTTTGATTGTGGGCATCGGGTGTAGCGGGTTTAGCTTGTTCGGCTACTTCGACAAACACGTCAGCTACTGCAATGTAGCTACAAATCCCTGTACGCCTGTTGTGGTAACGGGTTCCCAGTATCCCAAGAATGCTAAGTTTGTGAAGCTGCATCAAGGCTGGGGGCTGCTGCGTACTACATCCGGCGTAATTGCTGCAATCAGCTTTGGTGCGGGTTATTTCACATCGGGTGCAGCATCGGTGAAGCAGAGAAAGAACGAGGAAGAGGCTGCTCTCAATGAAGCTCGGCAAAAGCAGTTAGAAGCAACTACAAGCGACATTTTGGATGAGGAAGAAATCCAGAAAACAGCGATTGCTGCTGACTTGAGAGTTAAGGATTTCAAGCGCGAACTCTACGACGGCTACAACACGCTTTATTTAGAGAAGAATCCCGAACTGTTGGAGACTTTAACTACCGCCATTCCCGCATCTTTGCCCGCTCCCACGGAATCAAAGTCCGAGGAAGTTGAAAATGCGGAACTCCTATCAAACACAGCATCCGCCCCAAATAACAATCAATTATTGGGCGTAGAACTGCCAGCACCTCCCAAATTAGGAGTGAAATTCTTTGATTGGAAGCAGTTTAGGGACACTCCTGAGATGTTTCCTCACATTAGAGGAGTTGCAGCTACCAGATGCGGAAAAACCACGCTATTTGATTGGCTGATGGATGTGATGCCATCCCAAAAGCAGTCGGTAATTACGGTTAAGCGGTGGCCGCATCAATGGATTGATTGGCTTGGATGTAATAGGAGTGCCTGAAGATTACAAAGCTATCCGCTCCTCTTTGGAAGCATTGCAAGGTGAAAGAGTACGGCGTACAGCATTAATGGCAAAGGGGATTGATTCACCCATTTGGAATGTAGCTGTTGATGAATGGAAAGCAATTTCGCGTAATGTAAGAGCGATTGTCGAGCGCAAAACCAAACAGATTATTTCTCTTAGTGCCAAGCAAATCATGGGTGAAATGATTACTTTGGCCAGGGAAACCAACATCCGCATCTTTGCTTTAGCGCAGGGCAGACAAGTTGTAACTTGGGGATTGGAGGGTGAAAGCGATTTAGCTGAGTGTTTCTGTAGCATTTACATGGGCAAGTTTGCCGTAGAAGAATGTGAATCCTACCGCAACAAATTCCCCAAGGATTCCGAGCAATACGCAAAATACCAACAAGTTCGAGATTACTTGGAATCGTTGGGAAATAGAGCGGCATGGATTAGCTGCGAGTTAGGAGAATTCCCGGCTGTTGTACCCGACTTGAGTCAATGGAAACGAGAACTTCCTAAGCACTCATCAACTACAGAAACTTCCGTAAATAGTGAAACTATTCAAACAACTGAGTTGGCTGCAAACCAGGAAATTGAGGATACTCAAGAACTGTGGGAATTAGCCAAGAAGCGGCTCCTAGAATCCTGGAATGGGGATGAAGTTACTGCACAGGAGGATACTGCTACTTCACTCCCTGATGAAGCGGACAAAGTAGGAGATGAAGCTAGTGAAGTGTTGCAGGATAAGGATTGCAGCACTACTTCCCTACTTCCCGAACCAGAGCGATCGAAGGCATTGGCGAGGGTGATGGCGCTTCTGAGCAGTCGGGGAAGCAGTGAAGTAGAGCGAGTGAGTGAAGCGATCGCCCTTCTTCTCACTCAACCAGACAAAGCACTTTGGTTGAGCTTAAAAATCCTGAGATTGGGAGTCACCGCAAGCAGTCGAGATGTGTTCGGCTGCGGTACGGGAGGTAAAGCATTCCAGAAAGCGAAAGATTGGTATCAGGCTCTTGAGTCAACCTTTGGTAAGATTGTGGAATAGCATCAAATCTGGGTAAAGTCAGCCGCTAAATTACCAACAAATATGCTAATTGCAGTTGCTTTAATTCTCTACATGGGTGCGATAATAGAAGGGCAGAGATGGGGAACCTGCGATTGTGGAACTAACCAAATACAGTTGGTGGGGCGAATCCAACGAGCCACCAGAACATCTGAAAACTAAAAAGCAACTGGGTGAATTGGGACTCTCGCCTCTGAAACCTTCAGGCGTTATTCCAACGCGAAAATACGACGTGCTCCTCTACGATATCAACAATCCCGAATGCTGCCGACCCAAAAGAAAGCCATCTCCCAAACAATTGGAAATTCTTGCCGCCAACCGTCTCAAAGCTAAAATCAAGCGGGATTACCGGGAATGGTATCGAGAAGTAGGTTTCATAGAAAGAGATAGGGTGAGTGCTGTTCTTTGGGCAAGAGAGCAATTAAGTCAGAACGATTGGGTGATTCTGGATACTGAAACTACGGGGCTATACGATGCTCAGATTGTAGAGATAGCAATTATCGATCGTCTCGGTGAAATGTTGCTGAATACGCTCGTAAAACCCTCAATTCCCATACCTCCAGAAGCAGCATATCTTCACGGCATTAGCGATGCAATGGTAGGCGATCCTCCGAGTTTCCCCGAAGTCTATCCCCGCATTGTTGAAGTCCTTAAAGATAAACGAGTATTTCCTGTGTTTCTAACTGTATTTGTTTTATACAGTTAGGAGGAAGCCGTCCTATAAGGACGGGGCTTTAGACCCAATTTTGCCGTAAGATTGTAAATGCCGTCTGGTCGCCCCTATTTTATATTGTTAAATGAATCGCACGATTCCCGAACAAGAATCCCTCACCGTCGAGTTTAAGAGCGATCGCACTCGCCTGCCAGACAAAGACCTGATTGAAACCGTCGTCTGCCTTGCCAATACAGACGGTGGCTCCATTTACCTCGGCGTTGAAGATGACGGTCAAATAACAGGTTTGCACCCCCAACACCAAAACCTGTCCACCCTAGCCGCCATGATTGGCAACCGCACCAACCCCCCAGTCAGCGTACGCGTTACAGCGTTGCTAGAAGCAGGTCAAACCATTGCCTGCATAGAAGTCCCCAAATCAGCTCGCATCGTCGCCACCTCTGACGGACTCCTGCAACGCCGCCGCCTGCAAGTAGACGGAACACCCCAATGCGTCCCCTTTTATCCCTACGAATTTGCCACTCGCCAGTCAGACTTAGGCGTTCTCGATTACTCCTCATTACCCATCACCGGATCGTCTGTTGCCGACTTCGACCCCCTGGAACGCGAACGCCTGCGACAATTAATAGAGCGATATGGTGGCGATCGTACTCTGCTATCCTTAACTGATGAAGAACTCGACGGCGCTTTAGGTTTCGTGCGTTCTACGGATGGAATTCGCTTCCCCACCGTCACCGGACTGCTGATTTTAGGACGAGAAAGCGCCCTCCGCGAACACTTACCCACCCACGAAGTCGCCTTTCAAGTCCTCGAAGGCACCCAAGTGCGAGTCAATGATTTTTACCGCACCCCCCTACTAAAACTGTTTGAGCGAGTCATGGAACAGTTCGAGGTGCGCGTTGAAGAAGATGAAGTGCAAATCGGTTTATTTCGCGTCCCCGTTCCCAACTACGATCGCCGCGCCTTTCGCGAAGCCTCAGTCAATGCCCTCATCCACCGAGATTACACTAAATTGGGAGCCGTTCACATCCGCTGGGAAGATTACGGAATTACCATCAGCAACCCAGGGGGTTTTGTTGAAGGTGTCAGTTTGGATAACTTGCTAGTCGTAGAACCCCGACCGAGAAACCCCTTTCTAGCCGATGCCATTAAACGCATCGGACTCGCCGAACGAACTGGGCGCGGTGTAGATTTAATTTATCAGGGGTTATTGCGCTACGGAAGATCCGCCCCTGATTATCGAAGCACAAACTCTCATTCAGTTGCCGTCAGACTGCCAGGGGGGGAAGCCGACTTAGGACTGTTGCGCGTAGTGATTGAAGAGGAAAATCGCCGTCAAAGCCCACTCCCCGTTGACTCTTTAATCGCGATCGGACAATTGCGACAAGAAAGACGGTTAGACACGGCTACTCTCGCCCGTGCCATTCAGCGAGATGAAGCGATCGCCCGCAGCGTGTTAGAACGATTAGTTGAAGCTGGTTTGGTAGAAGCGCGTGGCGTCAAAAAAGGACGCACCTACACCCTTAGCCCCTTAGTTTACCGAGAACTGGGACAATCCGCTGATTACGTCCGGCAAGCTGGCTTTGAACCCATTCAGCAAGAGCAAATGGTGCTTCAATATGTAAGGACTCACGGCAGAATTACCAGAAAAGAAGCTGTGGAACTTTGTCGTATCAGCGAAGACCAAGCTAGTCGCCTGCTGCGGAAGTTGACTGATGCCAACCAGTTGAAATTAGAGGGTCAAGGCCGCGCGTCATATTATGTTGTTTCATAGCGGGAAAACACGCACCGCGCCTTTTAAACGCGCGCCGCGCCTTTTTAAACACGCACCGCGCCTTTTGAACACGCATCTTTAGAGTCTGTGGAGGAAAATAGCGTTCGTTAATTTGGGCATTTAGCCCCTTATTCCAGGGTATTGGTACTATAGTCCCGGTGGGAAGTTGGCGACCTTTGACGCACAAAACAGTACAGATGAATCGGGTACAATACCTTTAATATAGGTACTGTGACCAGGGGAGTACCTATATTAAAAATACTTATATAATAGACCAAAGCGACTCAATGGCTATTACAGTGGTGCTTTTAAATCAATGAAATCTTTTGAACAGACTTTTTTAACCCAGCAACCGATTACCCAAAAACTCCTACAGACAATTCGCTTAATTGGGGAGTACAAAGGTAAACAGGAGTTGTACAAACAACAAGCACCACAAGTGCTAGAAACTTTGCGGCAAACAGCGATTATTCAAAGTACCGAATCTTCTAACCGCATTGAAGGAATTACCGTTCCTCTGGCGCGAATTCGCAAATTAGTAACGGAACGCACAGCACCAAGGGATCGTTCAGAACAGGAAATCGCGGGCTATCGGAATGTGCTAAATACAATTCACGCTAGCTATGGTTATATTCCATTTACTCCGAATATTGTTTTGCAATTTCATCGCGATTTATATCAATTTAGCGTCGGTTTAGGTGGCTGTTGGAAAACAACAGAAAATCTAATTACGGCAACCACAACTGATGGTAGACAAATAGTGCGATTTACTCCTGTTGCCGCCTATGCCACATCTCAGGCTATGGAAGAGTTGCATGAGAAATTTAATCTATTTTCCCGTGAAGGTGAGATTGAACCATTGTTGTTGATTGCTAGTTATGTTCTGGATTTTTTGTGCATTCATCCATTTCTGGATGGTAACGGACGAATGGCAAGATTGCTGACGCTGTTATTGTTGTATCAAGCGGGTTATGAAGTAGGGCAGTTTATTAGTTTAGAACAAATTGTGGAGCGCACCAAAGAAAGCTATTATGATGCCTTGTACCAATCTTCTCAAAATTGGCATGAGGGGAAGCATAGCTTGTTGCCTTGGTGGGAGTATTTTTTAGGCGTAATGTTACTGGGAGCTTATCGAGAATTTGAGCAGCGGGTTGGGGTGATTGGAGGAGCAAAAGGAACGAAAACGGCAATGGTTTTACAGGCAATTGAGAGTTTGCCTTGGGAGTTTTCGATGCGAGAGTTACAGCAACGTTGTCCGGTGGTTTCTGTGGATTTAATTCGTCGCATTTTGCGTCAAGAACGGGATGAGGGAAGGATTAAATGTGTGGGACGGGGAGTGGATGCGCGGTGGCGAAAGTTATAGACAATTTAGTGGCCGACTTGCCAAAAGCTTTACAAGAGATGAAGGGTTTCTCATCTCATATGTCTCTTGTATATGAGAAGTTTTGCGGAATCTTACCCGAACGAGCAATTTGTGCAACAACCTGTTGCACAAATTGCTTTACCAAAAAAATGGGTCTAAAGCCCCGTCCTTCTAGGACGGCTTTAATTTCCGCTTATTGCAAATAATTGTTAAATATACGTATTTTGTAACTAAAAGCTTTCGCAAAAGTGATATGATTTTATCATGATAGTTCTAGAGTTTAAGTTGAAAGGCAAAGCCGAGCAATATCGGGTCATCGACGAGATGATCAGAACAGCTCAATTTGTCCGAAACAAAACTCTTAGATATTGGATAGACAATCAAGGAGTTAAGCTAATTGATCTGTACAAACAATGCGCCATTATGGCAAAAGAGTTTGAATGGGCAGGCAAGCTTAACTCAATGGCACGTCAGGCTTCTGCCGAACGTGCCATTTTTGCTATCCAACGTTTTTTCGCTAATTGCAAAGCAAAAACACCAGGCAAAAAAGGCTACCCAAAGTTTAAGAAAAATACTCGCTCTGTCGAATACAAAACATCAGGATGGCTACTTTCTGCCGACAAAAGATGTTTGACATTTAAGGACGGCTTTGCTGCTGGAAAGTTCAAATTAGTCGGTAGTCGGAATTTGCATTTCTATGCACCCGATGAGATGCGAGCGAATCAGAGTTGTGCGTCGTGCCGACGGATACTACGCACAACTTTGCATCAATGTGGAGCGAAAAGAGGAACTTATTCCGACTGGTAAAGCTATTGGAATAGACGTGGGATTGAACCATTTCTATACCGATAGCGATGGTGAAACAGTCGCGAACCCTCGCCACCTCCGAAAAAGTGAAAAAGCTTTGAAGAGATTGCAAAAGCGAGTTTCTCGAAAGAAGAAAGGCTCTGGCAATCGAAAAAAAGCGATCAACAAGTTAGGAAGAAAGCACCTGAAGGTTAGTCGGCAGCGTAAAGACTTCGCCATAAAGACGACGCCCGGCGCGGTAAAATCTAGCGATTTTGTAGCCTACGAAGACCTTCAAGTACGGAATATGGTCAAAAACCATAAACTTGCTAAGTCGATTAGCGATGCAGCGTGGTCACAATTTGCTCAATGGTTAGAGTATTTTGGAAATGTGTACGGCAAAACAGTAATTGCTGTTCCACCTCAATACACCTCGCAAGATTGTTCAAGTTGTGGCAATACTGTCTTGAAAACGCTATCAACCCGAACCCATATTTGCGATTGCGGTGCGACGTTAGATCGTGACTACAACGCAGCTCGCAATATTTTGGTTAAAGGGTTGAAGCAAGCAGGAATTAATTTGAATTTAAATACGGTGGGGCACACCGAAATCAACGCTTGGGGACAGACCGATCTCTACTCTTTGATGGCAGCAAAACAGAGATAAGTTCGACTGATTGATCCAAGAATCCCCGCGCCTTCAAGGCCGGGTGCGATTCGTTCTCTCGAAATAAGTAGCAATACTTAAGGATGAGAGGCAAGGAAAAAGGAGGGAACAATCCCAACAGAACCTTGACAACTTGATAGCCATGTAGGTGAGGGTTCCTCCCAAATCCTACCCCACAGGTGCAGTGGTGAAAGCACGATCCCTACTGAGGAGACTAGCCGTCAAATTGGTAAAGCGGGACGAAAGAAGGTAACTGACAGCCTAGGTCGGTAATCCCTTTAGCAAGAATCCATGAGTAGCGAAAGCGAAGATGCGCTTGAACCATCGTGAAAGGCAACCAGCGAAATAAGGCTTTATGCGTTGGAGCCAAAAGGCAATGGGTTAGGGGCTGATAAATTTGGTCGTTATCAGTAGCACTCCCAACAACCCCGGTGGACAGCATCAACTCTAAAGATTCAATCAATGGCTATCAGGAACGAAGTAACCTTTCGTATGCTCTCTTGGAGGTCGAAAACCAAGAGTAGGTGCTAACCGGATGCTGCGAACAGGTGGGATAGAGTCAGAAGCCAATGCCCTGTTGTAATGACAGGGATATGCAGACAGACTCACGGTGGTTTGGAAGATAAAGTTGCAAGTCAGAGTATATATGTCTAAAACACGGTCACAACCGATGGTGGAATGGAGACAGATTAACTGGCGAAAGCTGGAACGGTTTGTCTATAAGCTCCAAAAGCGAATTTATCGAGCCTCTCAACGTGGTGACGTTAAAGCAGTACGCAGACTCCAAAAGACGTTGATGAAGTCCTGGTCAGCAAGGTGCTTAGCGGTCAGGCGGGTAACACAAGATAACAGCGGCAAGAAGACGGCTGGTGTGGATGGGCTCAAAAGCCTGACCCCAAAACAACGTCTCGCCCTTGTTGCCAAACTTAAATTAAGCCCAAAAGTCGCTCCAACTAGGCGAGTATGGATTCCCAAGCCTGGAACGGAGGAAAAGCGACCATTAGGCATCCCGACAATAAATGACCGAGCCTTGCAAGCACTTGTCAAGCTGGTACTAGAGCCAGAATGGGAAGCGCGATTTGAACCTAACTCATACGGGTTCCGACCCGGACGCTCATGCCATGATGCGATAGAGCAAATATTCACGGTAATTTGTCAGAAAGCCAAATACGTGCTAGATGCTGACATTGCCAAATGCTTCGACCGCGTGCGACGTGAAAGTCGTGTGTTAGGCGCATCAGCGCTATATGACAGAGAGGTCGTCCTCTCTAGGGATTCTCTT
>NZ_JAUBPS010000023.1:0-92742 GCF_036700865.1 Microcoleus sp. S13C4 | reverse complement strand
GACGACCCCATGGAGTTGATTCACTGCCATATTGCCAAACAACCTCCTGCAATAAACAGCAAAGAAATCCCGCAGGTAGTGTCGGAGATTGTCATGAAGCTGATGGCAAAAAATGCCGAAAAACGCTATCAAAGTTCCTTGGGATTGAAGCATGACTTAGAAAAGTGTTTGCAGCAGTGCCAAGAAACTGGAAAGATTGAAACTTTTGAGTTAGGAACGCGGGATATATGCGATCGCTTCCTGATTCCTGAAAAGCTTTATGGACGAGAAGGAGAAATACAGCAACTTTTAGCAGCCTTTGAACGAGTAGCACAAGGGAACAGCGAAATGATGCTCGTTGCAGGCTTTTCTGGCATCGGAAAAACCGTTGTGGTCAATGAAGTTCACAAACCCATTGTCCGAAAGCATGGCTATTTCAGTAAAGGTAAATTTGACCAGTTCAATCGCAATATTCCCTTTTCGGCATTTGTGCAAGCCTTTCGCGATTTAATGACACAATTGCTCAGTGAAAGCGATCTCCAACTCCAAGCATGGAAAACAAAAATTTTAGCAGCACTCGGTGACAACGGTCAAGTCATTATCGAAGTAATTCCCGAACTAGAACGGATTATCGGACAACAACCCGCAGCCCAAGAATTATCAGGGATAGCTGCTCAAAATCTCTTCAATTTACTATTCCAAAAATTTATATCTGTCTTTACCACAAAAGAGCATCCCTTAGTGATGTTTCTGGATGACTTACAATGGGCGGATTCGGCATCTTTAAAATTGATGCAGTTGCTCATAGGTGAATTCCAGTCCAGTCACCTGCTACTAATTGGAGCCTATCGAGACAATGAAGTTTCCGCTGCCCATCCCTTGATGTTGACCCTAGATGAAGTCACTAAAACAGGGGCAACGGTCAATACCATCACACTTGCACCTCTGGCTCGAACCAGTTTGAATCAATTAGTAGCAGATACGCTGACTTGTTCTCCTAAATTAGCAGAACCGCTGACGGAATTGGTGTATCAGAAGACAAAAGGCAACCCATTTTTTGCGACGCAGTTTCTCAAGGCCTTGCATCAAGATAAATTGATTATTTTCGATATCAAAGCAGGCTATTGGCAGTGCGATATCAGCCAAATTACAGAAGCAGCCCTCACGGATGATGTGGTGGAATTCATGGCGCAGCAGTTACAGAAATTACCCGTGGAAACTCAGGAGGTTTTAAAATTAGCCGCTTGCATTGGCAATCAGTTTGATCTGACAACATTAGCAATTGTTTCCCAAATATCGGAGACTGAAACGGCAACGGCTTTATGGAAAACTTTACAAGAAGGTTTGGTTTTGCCTCAGAGTGAGATTTATAAATTTTATGTAGGGGAAGAAGACAATATCGATCGAGCTACTACTCAAACGGTTGCCTATCGTTTTTTGCACGATCGCGTCCAGCAAGCTGCTTATTCTTTAATTGCTGCTGACCAAAAACAGGCAACTCACCTGAAAATCGGGCAATTGTTGCTCAAAAATACTCCGATTCAAGAACGGGAAGAGCAGATTTTTGCCATTGTCAACCAATTGAATATAGGATTGGAGTTAATTTCTCAACCAGCGGAACTCGAAGAACTAGCGCGGTTGAACTTGATGGCAGGAAGCAAAGCAAAAGCATCCACAGCTTATGCCGCAGCCGTGAAATACCTGAGTACGGCGATGGATTTGCTATCGAGCCAGAGCTGGCAAACTCAGTACGATTTGACTTTAGAAATCGTTGTGGAAGTGGCAGAGGCAGAATATCTCAACACCAATTTCGTTGCCGCCAATACCTTAGTTGAAATGGTGTTTCAACACGGAAAAACATTAATTGATCGCATCCCCGCTTACGAGATCAAGATGCAAGTTCATGTAGCCCAATACCAATTTAACGATGCTACTGACATGGGATTGCAAGCATTGGAACTACTAGGCTACCCCGTCAACCTCAGCGAGCAGGAATTTTTAGTGGAATTGCCCGCTCTAGAACGGCTGGAAGACTACCCCATTATGACCGACCCGGCCCAACTGGCAGCCATGCGGATTCTTCAAGCCAGTTTAGCTTCCATTTTCGCAGGTAGACCGCAAATTCTGCTGCCAGTAGTCCTGACACAAGTGAAACTATGTGTCAAATACGGTTACTCTCCGGTCGCATCAAGTGCCTATGTCTGGTACGGGACCCTCCTGTGTGGCGGGCTTGGCAATATAAATCTTGGATATCAAGCAGGGCGACTTGGGCTACAAATGCTCAAACAGTTGGATGCGAGAACGCACAAAGCCGTCATTTACAATATGTTCTACACCTTCGTTCACCACTGGAAGGAACCTGTAAGAGAAAGCTTATCTCCCCTCGCTGAGGGCGTGCAGAGCGGTCTGGAAAGCGGAAACAACGAATATGCTGGCTACTGTGCCATCAACTACTGCTTCTACAAATTCTTGGTAGGAGAACACTTGGAAACCGTTGAACAAGAACAGGTAAAATACCACGAATTGTTGTTGAAGTTGAAACAAGAACACTCCATCTGTTTGTCTCAGATCTGGCATCAACTGTTGTTAAATCTATTGGGAAAAGCAGCCAATCCACTCGAGTTGATTGGTGAGAGTTTTGATGAATCCGTCATGTTGCCCCGCCTCCATGCTGAGAACAACTACTACGCCTTGTTGATCGGCTATTTAGCAAAGACGTTTGTGTTCTATTTGTTGGAAGAGTCGGCTCTAGCAGTTCAGAGTGCAGCTAACGCAGCCAATTACTCCAGCGCTGGCGCTGGCGCTGAATATTTTGTCACCTTGCACTTGTACCAATCGCTGGCACTGCTGGCGAACTATCCCAACGTCAGTTCCCAAGAGCGATCGCATTACCTAAGTCAGGTTGATGCCAATCAGGAAAAAATGCAGCTTTGGATGCAGCACGCTCCGATGAACTACGAGCATAAATATCGTTTAGTGGAAGCTGAAAAACATCGGGTTTTCAACCAAAAAACAGAAGCCATCGAATTCTATGACCTGGCGATTAAAGGAGCAAAAGAAAACGCATACCTCCAAGAAGAAGCAATCGCCAACGAATTAGCTGCCAAGTTCTACCTGGACTGGGGCAAAGAAAAAGTTGCCGCCAGCTATATGCAGGAAGCGTACTACTGTTATGCCCGTTGGGGAGCTAAAGCCAAAATAGAAGACTTAGAACAACGCTATCCCCAATTACTTGCGCCCATCCTGAATCAGCCCAAACTCCGCTTTAATCCTCTAGAGACGCTGGCAACGATTAGCCACTCTTCACAGACTTCCAGTAATAGCAGCACCAGTATTTCCGATGCCCTTGATTTCGCATCTATTGTGCAAGCTGCTCAAGCTTTATCCAGTAAAATTCAGCTTGATGAATTGCTCGATACCCTCAATCAAATTATTTTGAAAACTTCAGGGGCAGAAACTTGTGCTTTGCTACTCCCCCATCAGGATGAATGGCAAATCCGAGCAATAACGCACCTCAATCCAGATAACGAGTTACCCACAACCCTGCTGCAAACCCAACCTCTAGATGGCTCGGCGGTGATTCCGCTCAAGCTGGTTTATTATGTCAAACATACCCTGCAAACTGTGGTTATGGAAGGTGGCCAAACCGAGATTCCGGGTTTAATGAACGACTGTACGCTCCAGTATCACTCTGAGAGTATGCTATGTACTCCGATTCTCGATCGCGGGAACTTAGTTGGGATACTTTATCTCGAACATCGATCGACAAAAGGAGTGTTTACTCGCGATCGTCTCCTCGTCCTTAACTTCCTCTGTACTCAGGCTGCCATTTCCTTAGAAAATGCGCGATTGTATCAACAAGCGCAGGATTACGCCCACCAGGTGGAACAATCTCAACTGCAATTAGTGCAAAGCGAAAAAATGTCGGCGTTGGGGAACTTAGTGGCCGGGGTTGCCCATGAAATTAATAATCCAGTCGGATTTATTTCTGGCAATATTCATGAAGCGATCGCTGCTGTCAAAGATATTACAGAATACTTGCAACTCTATCAAGAAAAATTTCCCAGTCCGGGTGAGGAGATTGAAGAAAAAGCTGAAGAGAGCGATATCGAATATCTTTTAGAAGATTTACCCAAAATGTTGAATTCGATGCAAATCGGGTGCGATCGCATTCAAGGTATCAGCACCAGTCTTCGTACCTTCTCCCGAGCCGACAAAGATTACAAAGTTCCTTTCAATATTCATGACGGAATTAATAGTACGATTTTGATTCTCAAACACAGATTGAAAGCGAACGAACAGCGTCCAGCGATTGAAGTTGTGAAAGAGTACGGGAACTTGCCCTCAGTTGATTGCTTCCCCGGACAATTAAATCAGGTGTTTATGAATATATTGGTCAATGCCATTGATGCACTGGAAGAATCAAATCGGGAACGGAGTTTAGAGAAGATTAAAGCCGCAGCCAATTGCATCACGATTCGCACCGAAAGACAGTCTCAGGAGTGGGTGACGATTCGCATTTCTGACAACGGGCCAGGGATATCAGATGAGATAAAAGGTCATATTTTTGACCACTTATTTACCACTAAAGGTGTGGGTAAAGGCACGGGATTGGGTTTGGCGATCGCACGGCAGATTGTAGCGGAGAAACACTCTGGTATGCTCGAAGTCAACTCAACTTTAGGTTGGGGTACACAATTTACAATTTCACTGCCATGTTGATTATTACCTTGGTAATTTATAGCCAATTTTTGGATTTTTCTTGAAAATTGATTTTTTTTTACAGCCCATTTGACAATTTATAGTGATCGATAACTTCTGCCAAATTCTGGATACTTCCGTCGCACTCATTCATAAAGGAATCTCGATCGCAAATTCCGTACCTTCTCCTACTGTGGAACGGCAGCTCAAGGCTCCGGCGTGTTTTTCCGCGACAATTCGGTAACTGATGGCTAACCCTAAACCAGTACCTTTTCCCATCGGTTTAGTCGTGAAAAACGGATCAAACAATCGGCTCCGCACGTCTTCTGTCATGCCGATCGCATTATCGGCAATGCGGATGCAAATACTATTTTCGTTCAGGGCTTCTGTACGAATTCTAATAGTTGGTTTCCAATCGTCGCCGCCGGCCGCAGATCGCCTTTTTTGGTTGCAAGCATCTTCCAAGGCGTCAATACTGTTGCTAAGCAGATTCATAAATACCTGATTGAGCTGACCTGCATAACATTCTATTAAAGGGAGCTGACCGTAATCTTTGATTATTTTTATTTCTGGATAGTCGCCTCTGGCTCGGAGTTTGTTGTGCAATATTAAGAGGGTATTATCTATGCCTTCGTGAAGGTTAGTAGGTTTTTTTACCGAGTCGTCTAAACGCGAGAAGTTTCGCAAACTCAGAACGATTTCGCGAATGCGATCGGCTCCCATTTTCATCGAAGATAATATTTTTAGTAAATCTTCTCTCAGAAATTCTAAATCGATATTGTTAATACATTGTTGAATTTCTACCACGGGCTGAGGATAGTGTTTTTGGTAAAGTTCCACAAGCTGCAACAAGTCTCGGATATATTGGCTGGCGTAGGAAATATTGCCGTAGATAAAACTGACAGGGTTATTAATTTCGTGAGCGACTCCAGCTACCATTTGACCGAGACTGGACATTTTTTCGGTATGAATTAGGTGAGCTTGAGTTTCTCGAAGTTCTTTGAGAGCGATTTCTAGCTGCTGGGCTCTGTTGTTGGCGATCGCCTCGGAGAGTCGCAAAGCATCCTCGGCTGCTTTGCGCTCTGTCATGTCAAAAATGGCACCGTTGAGGGATAAAACTTCACCGTCTGCGTTGAAAAGGGCTTGACCTTTCTCTGCAACCCACCGCACATTTCCGTCGCAGTGCATCAGGCGATATTCGATGATGTAAGGTTGTTTTGTCTTAATAGCCCGATCGATAATTGTCTCGATCTGCTCAGCGTCATCGGGATGAACTATACTCGGAAAAGCCTGCACCGGTTTTTGCATAAAGTTAGCTGCAGGATAGCCGGAAATAGCTTCTATGCCACTGCTGATAAAAGTTAGGCTCGCTCGGCCAGCATCACTACATCGGTAAACCGCACCGGGAATGCTCGAAACTAATGACCTAAATTCTTCTTCCCTTTCTCGCAAAGCTGCCTCAATCCGCTTGCGTTCGCTAATGTCGCGAGCAAACGCGCACTGATATTCTTTGCCGTTAAATTCCAAATGGTTGATGGTAATTTCTACCGGAAAAATGCGACCGTACTTAGTGAGGTGGTGAACTTCAATATTAACCGAACCGCAGCGTTTTAAGACTTTCCAGTGCAAACTCCAAGCAGTTTGGGGAAAATCTGGATTGATGTCGTGCACGGTCATCGAGAGCAATTCAGCGGTAGAATATCCCAATGAAGAGCAAGCAGCGTCGTTGACGTACAAAAATTTACCGTCGGGCCCGATCCAGAATATCGCATCTGCCGATCGGTCGATCGCAAACTGAGTCAGTTGCAACCTTTCCTCAACTCGGTGGCGATCGGCAATTTCTTTTTCTAACTGTTCGTTAAGCGAATTGAGAGCTAAAGTGCGATCGACAATAGTATCTGAAGGGGAAAATTTGAATGATGGTTTTGCCAATTCTCCTTTGTGGATATCATGCTGGTTATGGTTTTTTTCTACCTCTTTTAACGGCAGTTGTTGAAGATTTTCTTTGTGATTTAAACCCGAATCTGCAAGTGCTTTCGGCATCAGGGCGAGGGCGGTTGCGGCTAAAAGCAAAGAAATCAAAGCACTTGCAGCTTTGAGAATTACCGACAGCCAATATATGGAATGCCAAAGCGTCCAAACTTCCGTCAATTTAGCAGCGCCCCAGGCAAAAAAAACAACCGCAAACAGCCGGAAAATCTTGCGGTGAGAACCTTGGCGGGAAAAATAAACTAAAGAAAGAGCGATCGAGCAATAAGCCAGTGCCGTCAGTGAGTCAAAAATAGCGTACAGTCGCAACTCCGACACCACGTTGCAGGCGAGTCTAGAAGATACAGCAAGTGTGGAAAAAAAAATTGTTAATTGTTCTTGCATAAAGTTCAAGAAAAAAATTATCTGTACCAATGCAAATCCGATCAAATCTAATTATTTGATTTCGGCTAGTGAAATATTTACATAATTATATACTTTTTTCATTTTTTATGAAACAGCTATTTTTTCAGGAAATGTCACAACTGTGGAGGTGGGGCCCTGGGAACGAAGCTTTTCTCAAGTAAGAGCAATGGTGAGCCTCACGGCTAGCAACGCTTAAGTTGCTCCCTGTGACGGAATAGATAGGTTCGCCTACTGATTGCTTCAGAAACATTTAAATTGTTAATGATCACTATTAAATTTTCTTTTAGATTACTTAAGCAGTGAGCCAGGGGTTTTTAACCCCTGGCTCACAGATGGACTAGCAGACTTTTAAGGCAGAGAAAATCTCAATTTTTGGGCTGGAAATCCACTATTAAGCGCCGCCGAGCGCCCAATGCACCAAAGTCCGAACTCCAAAACCCGTAGCCCCAGGGCCATTGTAGCCATTTTCTTTGTCAGTCCAAACCGGGCCGGCAATATCTAAATGCGCCCAAGCAGTATCCTTTACAAACTGCTTCAAAAATAGCGCCGCCGTAATCGAACCGCCGGGACGTGGACCAGTATTTTTCATGTCGGCGTGCAATGCTTTCAATCCCTCAAAATACTTCTCTTCCATCGGCATCCGCCAAAATTTTTCGCCTGCCAATTCTGAGGCGGCAACTATTTCGGCGGCGACGCTATCTTGAGGACTCCACAAACCGGCGATATCGTCGCCTAAAGCAATTACGCAGGCCCCGGTTAGAGTTGCTAAATCGACAATCGCGTCAAGTCCCAATTTATCAGCAAATACCAAAGCATCAGCCAGGGTTAAACGACCTTCAGCGTCGGTATTGTTGACTTCAATTGTTTTGCCGTTGGAAGCTGTAAGGATGTCTCCAGGGCGCATGGCGCGGCCGCTGATCATGTTTTCAGTGACGGCGCTGATAAAGTGAACTTCCACATCTGGTTTGATGTGACCGATCGCCTTTGCCGCTCCCAAAGTAGCCGCAGCGCCGCCCATATCTATTTTCATCATTTCAATGCCACTGCCCGCACCTTTGATGTTCAAACCGCCGGAATCAAAGGTCAATCCTTTGCCCACAATTGCTATTTTACGGCGCGGTGTGCCTTCGGGTTTGTAAGTTAAGTGGATGAATTTTGGGGGTAAATCAGATGCTAGGGCAACGCCGAGAAAGGCTCCCATGCCTAGTTTTTCGCAGTCTTCCCGCTCCAGTATTTCTAATTCTAAACCGCATTCTGCCGCTAGACTTTGAGCAGTTTCTGCCATGGTAATCGGGGTGACAAAATTTGCAGGCGCTGCGACTAATTCCCGTGCTAAAATGACTCCGGCAGTGATTTGGCGGGCGCGGGCGATCGCACTTTCGGTACCGGCAAAACCGAGCAAATGAATTTGTTCGAGTTGCGGGCTTTTGTCTTCATGTTCCGATTTGAAACGGTTGTCTTGATTCAAGGAGAGTTCAACGCCTTCGGCGATCGCGCTTGCAGTAACATCCGGGGCGTTTTTCCACACCGGAAAGCTAATTCCGAGGGTTTTGCATTTCTCTTTTTTGGCTAACTTGGCGCAAACGCCTGCTGCTTGCCGCACGGTGTCTAATTTTAAGTCCTCTGTTTTGCCCAAACCGACGATCGCAATTTTGCGAATGGGATTATTGCCGCCGACGCGGGTGATGGCGCTCGTACCCACTTTGCCCTTAAAATCTACTTCCAGTAGCAGCTCTTTCAAAGTGCCTGCCAGCTTTTCATCTAATTGTGCCAGCTCGCCGGTGAGTTCCAAGCCGTCCTCAAATAGAGCAATTGCCAGGGCGTCTCCGGTCCAAACAGAGCGGGGCGTATCGGTGACTAGAAATTCCATGTTTTGATTTACACTTTAGATTTTAGATTTTTGATTGTACTTTGTACTTGGTGGTTTGTGGTTTTTCCTTGGTGCGGGGAAATAGATCGAGCGCACAAATTCTTCGCTCCACATCGAAATAAATTCTGCTACTATATCAGCCAAGTCCGCCTGCGATCGGATCTCGCGCCAATTTCAATAATCTGTTTTGGGGTCGGGCCAAAGGGCGCGCCCCACTCTTAACATTTATTTCTCGTTAAAGAGGTATCCTGCCTGTGATGGCGTGGAACACCCATCCTGCCTCTGATGGCTTTTGACAAACGATCGGTTATCTATTGTTATTCTCTTAAATTTTCCCATGCTAAAACGACGCCGGGCCCGATTTTCTGTTTTAATCAGCGTTTCAGTTTGCGTTATTGCGATCGGCTCTTTGGTTGCTGCGATGAAATGGATGGGTTTTGGCTCGGTCCAGAAGGCTCAGCAGCCCCAGAATGCAGCGAATTCCGAATCGCAAGTTAAGATGCTGGTATCGCTGTCACCGAGCGAGCGATCGGCAAAATTAGTTGAACTCGCAACCAGTCAGTCTGCAAGTACGAACCCGCAGCAGGAAATCTCTCCTCAAAGCCGCGCCCGCTACCTGCTTGCCAGCGATTTAATCCAGCAAGGAAATGCGGCCAAAGCATTAAAGTTATTGGACAAATTAGAGCAAGAATATCCGGTTTTAGCTGCTCAGATTGCCCTAAAAAGAGCAGAAGCCTACCAATTGAGTGGCGACAAAGGCAAAGCCCAAAAAGCTTGGCAGGAACTGCTCAAAAACTATCCGAGCGACCCGGTAGCAGCGGAAGCTTTATATGTTTTAGGCAAGTCAAAACCAGAATATTGGCAACAGGCAATTACTGAATTTCCTGGTCATCCCCGCAGCGTAGAAATTGCCCTCCGCAAGTTAAAAGAAAATCCCAATCAGCCGGAGTTGATGCTGCTCGTAGCAAAATACGGTCATTATGTCAAAGACTACGGGACAATTTTGGAACAACTGGTGCAACGAAACAGCGCCACTTTAAAACCGGAAGATTGGGAAGAAATTGCCTTTGGCTATTGGGAAAAACAAGATTATGGCAAAGGAGCTATTGCTTACGGGAAAGCTCCCCGCAACGCCAAAAATCTTTACCGCAAAGCTCGCGGTTTGTGGCTCGACGGAAAAATCCCGGAATCGAGAATTGCCTATCAAGAATTAGTGCGCGAGTTTCCCGATGCCGAAGATACTGGTTTGGGTTTAATTCGGCTATCGCGGCTGAGCGAACCGAAAGAAGCGATCGTTGTGCTCGATCGAGTTATTAGCAAATTCCCCAATTATGCCCCCGAAGCTTTGTTAGATAAATCCCAACTTCTCGACAAAGCACGCAGTGGTCAATCCGCCTCAGATACCCGGAAGTTGCTCTTGACAAAATACACTAATTCTGATAAAGCTGGCGAATTGCGGTGGACGATCGCCCAGCAGTTTGCCAAAGGCGGAGATTTAAAATCAGCTTGGCAGTGGGCGAGAGAATTAACCACCCACAATCCCGATAGTGAACAAGCTCCAGAAGCAGCATTTTGGGTCGGGAAATGGGCACAGCAACTCGGCCGCGAAGAAGACGCCAAGACTGCATTTGACTACACTATCTTACGCTATCCAGAATCATATTTTGCCTGGCGATCGGCTGTAGTTCTCGGCTGGCCCGTAGGCGACTTTACCACAGTCCGAAATTTGTCTCCCAATGTAGTGCGGCCGCCCCAGCGCCCCGAGCCAACCGCCGGTTCTCCTGCGTTGAAAGAACTCTATCAATTAGGTCAAGATAGAGATGCTTGGACGCTGTGGCAAGTAGAATTTATCGACCGCGTAGAACCAAGTATTGCCGAACAGTTTACCGACGGTTTAATGCGAATTGGAGTCGGAGACAATTTAGACGGTTTGTGGATGGTTGGTAGTTTGCGGCAGCGCGATAAACCAGATGATAGAACCCAATACCTCGAACTCCGACAGCAACCCATTTATTGGCAAGCACTTTATCCTTTTCCTTACTTAGAAACCATTGTCAAATGGTCGCAAGAACGCAAAATAAATCCAGTATTAGTAACAGCATTAATCCGGCAAGAATCGCGGTTTATGCCAGGCATAAAATCATCAGTTGGCGCTACCGGGTTAATGCAAGTAATGCCGGAAACAGCAGCTTGGGTTGCTGGACAAATCAGCCTTAAAAAGTATTCATTGGAGAATGTGGACGACAACGTTAAACTCGGTACGTGGTATTTGGATCACACTCACGACGAGTACAAGAATAACTCGATGTTAGCTGTGGCGAGTTACAATGCCGGGCCGAATGCAGTATCAGATTGGTTGAAGAAGTTTAAATTTAGTGACCCGGATGCTTTTGCGGAAAAGATTCCGTTTCCTGAAACGAAAGGATACGTGAAATCAGTCTTTGAGAATTACTGGAATTATCTGCGGATTTACAATCCAGAAGTTAATCAGTTAATGAGTGAGCATTATGCGGCTGCTCAGAAAAAAGCAAAGCCTTAGTAAATTTGGTTTTAGCTAAGCTTTCAGGAACGCACTCTCCGGCCCGTTCCACAAATAAATTTATTTGGTGTATTAATTTTGTGGGGTGGGCTTATAGGCAGGAACCGGCAAGATGCCCGTTCCACAAATTGAAATTATGGAATTTTAAAATAAATCAGCGGCATCCCAAGGAATCACGAGTAGAAATCCCTGTTTGAGAATTAATACCGCTGGCTTTTGTGCACAATTCTTTAACTTGTGAGCCGTCCATAATTGCGTCGGTAAAGTCAGCGCCTGTGATATCAACTCCGTCAAAGGTAGAACGCAGCAAAATTGTTTCCGCTAAAATTGCATCACTTAAATCGGCATTAGTAAATTTAACTTGATCTATCATTGCATTAGTTAAATTTGCTCCGTGCAAATTCGCGTGAGTCATCACCGAAGCGCTCATAATTGCTCCCCGCAAATCGGCATTAGAAAAATTAGTCAAGTCCATATTAGCGTTAGAAAACTCAGCGGAGCGCAGCATTTGACCGGAAAAATCGCGCCTTGTCAGTTCGGCGTTGCTAAAGGACAAGGGCGGAGCGTAATATTTAGATTGAGCCTGGGCTGGCTGCGGCAGGATGAAGATAGTTAGCGCCAAAAGGAATGCTGCTAGTTGCCGGAGTTTCATAAGTCTGATATTCTCGCAAGGTGGGTATTTCGTAGTGTATCCCGAACTTTGGTCGATCGACTAAACAGTTACAATCTTAATTAATAGTGATGGAGATGGAAAAAAAGATATGCTAAGTTTTTTCTTAACTTGGATAGTAGCAGCGGTTTCGCTAATCATTACCGCTAACATTGTACCAGGTATTGCGGTGGTTAGCTTTCCGGCGGCGATGCTGGCTGCTGTTGTTATCGGATTGGTGAACGCGGTTGTCAGACCGATTCTTACATTGCTGACGCTGCCTTTGACCATTATTACTTTGGGTTTGTTTTTATTCGTTGTTAATGCAATTTCGCTTTCCCTGGCTTCGTGGTTGGCGGGTGCGTTCAATATCGGCTTTGCGGTTAACGGTTTTTGGCCAGCTTTGTTGGGTTCGATTGTGTTGTCATTTGTTTCTGGGTTGATTGGTCGATTTGTGAATGCCAATACTTTGTCTCAGTAATACATTATCCCAGATACTCGATCGGGCAAACTGCAACCGCTACTGTTACGGCAGAACCCGCCCTAACCCCTCCTTGTAAAAGGGGGGGATTTTTGCTGCGAAATATTTTTTTAGGAACTAAGAGGGGATTTGAACCGCAGATAAACGCAGATGGACGCAGATGATTGATGGATATCTGCGTATATTCGCGTTCATCTACGGTTGAATTTTCTTCTCTAACTGCACAAAGTGCGGCAGCTTCTGCTACGCTGGGCGTCCCGACTGCTTTTGCTGCAATATTTGAAGGATTGGGGACTTCTACGGAACTTAAAATCTCAGCCGCAAAGGTTTTTAACGGCCAGTTTCGCTTTTGACAAAGTTCTAACAAGCCGACTTCACCTGCTTTAGTGTCTATTGTAGCAATACCTGCGATCGCACTTTCCGCTAAATGATTAGCGCGACATACATTTTGAATCGCAGTTTCGATTAATTCTCGTCCTGTTCCGCGTTCACAACCTATCCCTATCCACAACACTCTCGGATGCCACTGAACCTTTGGCAAAACAGATTCCGGCGAAAATCTTCTCTGCGTGAAACTAATCCAAATTCGAGCTTTGATCGTTGATAGATTTTCTCCCTCCCAATACAAAGAATGTTTTTCTGGCAGACTGTTTTGCCACAAAGTAGAACCAACTTCTTGAATAAATTCGACAGTTTCTCCTCTAGCCATAGCCGCCGCCACTCCTGTCCAGTCACCTTCCCCGCGCTGCCAGCCGCGGGGAAGGTCTAGCATATCTAAAGTAAATTCATCGCTCATTATTCAGTTATCTATTCTGTAGTTTCACTGCGACCGCAATCTTAAAAAAAAATAACACTCTGTTTAGTGAAAATTTTGTTATAATTGTAGCGCAAACTACAACAAATCGAACATTTAAGATGGTAGAACTAAATCAGTTAGTGTTAGAGCTTGAAAGCAACCTCAAATCGGAAGGAGTGAAAAAAGAATGGAAAGAGCGTCGGTCAAGTTGGGTGAGCGATGTGGCAGCATCAGTTAACCTGACATATCTATCAGAATTGCTAGTTGAATTGGAATCTAACTTGCAGGGTAAATCTGTAGATATTCAGTGGGGAGAGCGTCGGAACCGTTGGGTAGAAGAATGTCTGGCAGCATCGATTGTTCAAGAAGTATCAAGTTTATTGCTGGAACTAGAAACCAATATCAATTCGGAAGCTATGGCTGATGAATGGCAGCAAAATCGCGAGAAATGGGTACAGCAAATGCACAAGTTTAAGGAGTAGTTTCGAGGATTCAGAGCCTGTAGATATGCGTTTCCAGGCTCTAAAATTTCCTAATAACTCATCACTAATTCTTCATTTTTCAGCAAAACCCCATTCAGAAAAATATCGGCGAGTCCTTCAGCCATTCCCTGCATTTGCTGCCGACAAGCATTCGGCTCCATAATCGTATTTTGACTAAAGGGCGCGACTGCAAACATTCCCAAAAATACCTGAGCGACAATCTTCGGATTCATCTTTAGATAAACTTGTTTTTCCATCGCCGTTTCCCAAAACGCCTCAGCCACATCGCTCATTATAAAAAACCAACAGTCTAAATCAATAAAATTTGTACAAAAATAGCACAAACTGCAAACAAGACAAAATTTAATATGGTAGAACTAAACCAATTACTGTTAGAATTTGAATCCCACCTAAACGGGGACGCAGTGACGGAAGAATGGAAAGAACCTCGCCACTGTTGGATGAGGGAGGTATCAGCAGCAATTGACGAAAACCACCTAGCCAAATTGCTAGTTGAATTAGAAGCAAATTTTCAGCGGGAAGCGGTACAAAGTTACTGGAAAATGATCCGGGAAAGTTGGGTAGAAGAATGTCACATAGCATCGACGCTTGAAGAAGTATCAAGTCTCTTGCTGGAACTTGAAAGCAATACAACTTGGGAAGTAATGACGGATGAATGGCAGCAAAATCGTGAGAGTTGGGTGCAACAAATGTACGATTTTATAGAGTAATAATTCACTTAATCAAAATCAATTTTCATGGTGAATGATGTCCCTCCTGTGCGGTTGATTGTCTCGCTTCCGTCAATTACTTGAAATCCCGATCGCTCGTACAAACTCAGGGCTCGATTCGAGCTTCTGACACTCAGGGATACCGATCGATAAGATGCTTTTGCTGCTGACAACAAACGATCCAGCAACTGCGTTCCTACACCCTGATTTGTATATTCGGGAAGAACGGCGATCGCCAATTCCGGGATAGTATCGTCAACCCAGCCAAACCCCTTGTCATCCTCTGTAAACAAACGCAGCCAGGCGGCTCCTACTGGCTGGTTCCCGTTCAATTCTATTGCTGCGAAGCCCAAATCGTTTGCACGTCCCCAATTCTTGACATATTTCGCAATTAAAGGATGATTGACAACCTCTTGCAGCGTTGATTCGCCTTCTTCGGCCATGTGCGCTGCTTCGTACAGCATTTGCCACAGAAAAGGCTCGTCTTCCTGGGTTAGCGGCCGAATAGAATAGTGCCAAATTTGGCCCATAACAACTTTTTCCTGTTGCCCTAATTATTCATCTTTCAGCAAAACTCCATTCAGAAAAATATCTGCGAGTCCTTCAGCCATTTCCTGCATTTGCTGCGGAGAAGCATTCGGCTCCATAATCGTATTTTGACTGAAACCTGCGACTGCAAACATTCCCAAAAATACCTGAGCGACAATCTTCGGATTCATCTGCCGATAAACTCCTTTTTCCATCGCTGTTTCAAAAAAAGCTTCAGCAACATCGCTCATTTTTCCAATGACTTCCAACTGAATTCGATCGCGCAAATCCGGGTGAAATTGCGCCTCCAAAAAACACACCCGCATCATGTCGCTATTCTCGCGGATATTCAGCATCCGTCGCCGCATCACCTGAGCCACTGCTTTGTAACTGCCCATCTCGCTCAATTCTGTCAGCAAATCCGTCAGTAACTCCACCCATCCTTCCGTTGCCACCTGAATCAAAATCGCTTTTTTATTATCAAAATGCCGAAATAGCGTACCCTCTGCCACCCCCGCAGCCGCTGCTAAATCGCGAGTTGTCGTGCCGTCGTATCCGCTGCGGGCAAACAACCGCTGAGCTGCTTGTAAAATCCGCTTCTTAGTTTCTGTTTCAGAAGGAGGAGACTGATTAAAAATTCGCATGGCTTTGCAATCGGTAATTGGCGACTTGGAACTACGGGACCGGGACTGAATGGCTAAATAATGTTAAGTTTTAAGTTGTGCGCGGCTTTGATCCCAAACTTAAAACTCCTCGCCGCGCCCCAGATCCTTTTTGAGATTTGCTGTATCAGCCTAACATCTGCGGCACAACAGATCGCTTATGCCTCCAAAAATCTTTATCCTTAGAAAAGAATCTCTGGCCGCCGAGCACAAACATTTTTTTGTTTGATAATCCAAAATCTAAAATCTAAAATCTAAAATCGAATGACCCCGCAGTTCCAAAAACCCCGTGAAGCAAAGCTATCCCGTAGGGAATCGCCCGTGAGCCACACTCGATTCATAGCCTCCCTGCTGGCCGCTGTACTGCTGTGGTGGGGAATTTCTCCCGAAATCGCCCTCGCCCGCTCCAACCCCGCTAGCGGCTCCGAAGCAGTCTCTGTTCAACCGTCGCTCGATCGAGTAATCAGCCAAGTCAGCGAATTTAAGCTCGACAACGGCATGACATTCATCGTACTCGAAAGGCCCAGAGCGCCCGTAGCATCGTTTTTGATTCACGCCGATGTCGGCGGCGCAAACGAACCCGACGGCCAAACAGGTGTCGCTCACTATCTGGAACATTTAGCCTTCAAAGGCACGCCAAAAATCGGCACTACCGACTACCAAGCCGAAAAGCCGCTGCTAGAAAAACAAGACCAACTCTTCGAGCAAATGCAAGCAGCCAAGGCCAGCGGCAAAACTGAAGAAGTCGCCAAATTAAAAGCAGAATTTGACAAAATTGAAGCCGAAGCTTCGCAATTTGTCAAGCGCAACGAACTCGGCAAAATAGTCGAACAAGCAGGCGGAGTCGGACTAAATGCCCAGACTTCTACCGACGCCACAATGTATTTTTACAGCCTTCCAGCTAATAAGTTAGAACTGTGGATGTCGCTGGAATCCGAGCGATTTCTAGAACCAGTATTTCGGGAATTTTACAAAGAAAAACAGGTAATTTTAGAAGAGCGCAGGCTGCGAACCGAGAATTCTCCGATCGGACAAATGGTTGAAGTTTTTGCCAACAAAGCTTTCTCTGCTCATCCCTACCGCCGTCCTGTAATTGGCTCTACTGAAGACATTCAAAACCTCCGCCGCAGCGACGTGCAGAAGTTTTTCGAGACTCACTACGTCCCCAGCAAACTGACTGTTGCGGTGGTAGGAGACGTGAAAGCTTCGGAGGTGAAGCGACTGGCTCAAATTTATTTCGGACGTTACAAGGCGAAACCAGCGCCTCCAGAATTGCAGATTGTCGAACCTCCCCAAACGCAAACTCAGGAAGTTACGCTGAAATTAAAAACTCAACCTTGGTATTTGGAAGGATATCACCGGCCGGCGATGAATCATCCCGACAATGCGATTTATGAAATGATTGGTTCTTTGCTCAGCGATGGCCGCACTTCTCGGCTTTACAAATCTTTGGTAGAACAGCAGCAATTGGCGCTGGTGGCTAAAGGTTCCAGCGGTTATCCAGGGGACAAGTATCCGAATTTGATGTTATTTTACGCTCAAACTGCTCCAGACCACACGGTTGATGAAGTAGCTGCAGCTTTGAGCAAGGAAATCGAGCGCCTAAAAACTGAGCCGGTTTCTGCTTTGGAATTGGAGCGAGTGAAAACTCAGGCGAGAGCCGATTTATTGAGATCGCTCAATTCTAATATGGGCATGGCATTTTCCCTGGTGGACTATCAAGTGAAAACTGGTTCGTGGCGAAATTTGTTCAAGGAATTGGATGCGATCGCGGCTATTACTCCCGCTGACATTCAGCGTGTCTCTCAGGCAACTTTCCGCCCGGAAAATCGCACGATTGGTAAGCTTTTGTCGCTGTAAGAAGAAGGAAGAGGGAAGAAGGAAGAGGGAAGAGGGAAGAAGGAAGAAGGAAAACTCCTTTCCAGACTCTGCCCATTTCTGACAACTTAACGTAAAACCCCTAATAAATGTCCCTTTTAGTCGAGTCTAGAGCCCCCTAAATCCCCCTTAAGAAGGGAGACTTTGAGAACACTCTTGTCCCGGCCTTAATAGGGGGGTTAGGGGGGATCTCGCAGTTCGCGACAAACAAGAGAGACGGTTGGTTTAACGTTAAGTTTTCACGCCTTGGGTAGAGCTGGGGAACGCAGATCCAGAGGCTAGGCCTCGCTGTAGAATTGTCACAATATCAAACTTAGGAGAAAGAATGAAAAGGACTAAATTGAGACTTAAAAAAGTAAAGTTATTTCTGCTATCACTTTGCTTTTTTACTGTTTCACTGGGCACGTTTAATTTGTTACCTTCCTTCGCGGCTGCACCGAAACACTACGACGAATTAACATTCCCGGCGGTGCCAGAAATTAAACTGCCTAAATATACTCGCTTCGAGCTAAAAAATGGTATCCGCGTGTATCTGATGGAAGACCGGGAACTCCCGTTAGTCGGGGGAACGGCCCTATTTCGCACGGGCGAGCGCTTTGAACCTGCCGAGAAAATTGGATTGGGAGGATTGACGGGAGAAGTGATGCGAACTGGCGGCACGAGCCGGCATACTGCTGATGAACTAAATCAGTTGCTAGAACAGCGGGCAGCTTCGGTAGAAACGGGGATTGATGTTGCTTCTGGCACCGCTAATTTTAGTGCTTTAGCTGAAGATGTGGAACCCGTGTTTGACCTATTTTCGGAAGTGATTCGGGAACCAATATTTGCTAAGGAAAAGTTAGATTTAGCGAAGAACCAAACTCAAGGTGCGATCGCCCGCCGCAATGACGATCCTAACGATATTACCGGCCGCGAGTTTGAAAAGTTAATTTATGGATCTCGCAGTCCTTACGCGCGCACGGTAGAATACAAAACCCTGGCGAATATTTCCCGCGACGATGTGGTGAGTTTCTACCAGAAATATTTCCACCCCAAGAATATGATTTTGGGTATTTCTGGCGATTTTGATACAGCTAAAATGCGATCGCTCATCGAGCAAAAATTTGGCAACTGGCAACCGACTCAAAGTGCAGAAATGCCTGCGCTACCGACGGTATCGCCAGCAAATGGGGGCGGCATATTTTTGGTAAATCAGCCACAATTAAGTCAAAGTTACGTGCAAATGGGACATTTGGGCGGAATGCTCAGCAGTCCAGATTACGGTGCTTTGGACGTAATGAACGGGGTTCTCAACGGTTTCGGTGGCCGTTTGTTCAATAACGTGCGATCGCGCCAAGGCTTAGCTTATTCAGTATATGCGGCTTGGAGTCCGAGATATGACTATCCGGGGGTGTTTGTGGCAGGAGGCCAAACGCGATCGGACGCAACAGTACCGTTTATCCAGGCAATTCGCGCCGAGATCGATCGTATCCGCACCGAACCAATTACCCCGGAAGAATTAGCTTTTGCTAAAGATTCCACCCTAAATTCTTTCATTTTCAAATTTGAAAATCCCAGTCAAACTTTGTCGCGATTAATGCGCTACGAATACTACGGTTATCCCGAAGATTTCATTTTTCGCTACCGCCGCAGCATCGAAGCAGCAACAATTGCCGACGTGCAGCGCGTAGCCAAGACTTACTTGAAACCAGAGAATCTGGTAACATTAGTAGTGGGAAATACGGAGGCCATTCAACCGCCGTTATCGAGTTTGGGAACTTCGGTCAAAGTGCAATCTGTTGATATCACAATTCCCTCGGCAACTTAATCGGTAATTGGAAATATTGCCAAAGATCATTCGGCGATTGAAATTGCTTCTATACCTCTTAGTCCACTCGTAGCGGACTAAGAGGTATAGCAACCGCTGACGCATCAAGTTTTATAGATGAGGACACGGCATCAAGCCGTGTCCCGAAAAATTCTGGTGGGCGGACACTACTACCACCTACCTAAATTTTAGTCGGTTCTTTTTGGGACTCCAGCCAGCGATGATGAGCGACTCGATTGGCGACGGCGGAAACTCGCTAAAAGTCCCAATCCTAATGCCGTACCTGAGCCAAAAATAGTAACAGGTTCAGGAACTGCTTTTACTTCTGTGAGTTCTAAAACTCCCTCACTCAACCTTCTACTTCCTGGTCCTAAAGGAGTTTCCAGATGAAAAATTGATGGCACGTGACCACTTTTAAGAAAATCGTATTGTAGCCGTAGATCAAATGCTGAAAATTCTGGTAGTTCAGGATCGAACATTGAGGCTAGTAGTACCAGAGTATAGCTAGCACTCTCTCTATCTAAATTAAATCTAGTGACCGAAGACGTTTGAAATTTAATATTAATGTTATTAGGTTGCCAGGGTAATGAATTTACTAGCCCTTTCCAATTGGCTTCAAAAAATATTGGCTTACCACTTGTATCTGGATAACTTGGTATTTTTGAAGCGTCATATATGATAGTTCCCGATAGAAAGCCTTCACCACCATAGCCAGATAGTGTTTTTTCGTCGAAAACCAACTGAGTTAAAGTTGCAGAAAATGCTGGACTAAATCCACTAGCAATAGTAAGGCTCATCACAGCCATTCCGAAAGTCATCAAAGTTCTAGGTTTCATATTCTAGTCTCCAAAATGTTAGTTTTGAATGAAACAGGAAAAATTTCTGTTTTGCCGAGCTTGAGAGGTTATATCAAATCCGGCTTAAAAGCGGCGTTTATATCTTAGTCTGCGTGGGCAGACTTCGTCAAGAAGCGGTTGAAACCGCCGAATCATAAAGGGGCTCAATAACAAGGATTTGGTATTATCGCCTTTATCACCTGCTTACTCCCAATCCGACACTTTGTGTGAAAGTGGGTTCAGGGGTAACGGATTTTATATGGTAGTAGGGCATTTAAGTCGGATTTTTTATCCCACCCAGAACCCCGACTTCTTGAAGAAATCGAGGTTTTCTTAGTCTGCGGAGGCAGACTTCGTTTGTCTAGTCGCGGTTTCAACCGGCGAGTCCCATTTGGTATTACTCAACTAAAAATCAATGCTTAAAGGCGCTCTCGGAAACGGAATCACATCCCGAATATTCCCCATTCCCGTCATAAACTGCACTAACCGCTCAAATC
This sequence comes from Microcoleus sp. S13C4, assembly GCF_036700865.1. NCBI lineage: Bacteria > Bacillati > Cyanobacteriota > Cyanophyceae > Oscillatoriales > Microcoleaceae > Microcoleus > Microcoleus sp. S13C4. The sequence goes on along the minus strand of NZ_JAUBPS010000023.1, from coordinate 71,912 downwards.
CCAAACCAAACCCAGCGTGAGGCACAGTACCGTAGCGGCGCAAATCCAAATACCACCACAATTCCTCCTTATTCATACCCTGGGCTTCCATGCGCCGCTCCAACACATCCAGCCTTTCTTCCCGCTGCGAACCGCCGATAATTTCCCCAATATTAGGAGCCAAAACATCCATTGCTCGCACCGTTTTCTCGTCCTCATTTAAACGCATATAAAATGCTTTAATCCCAACGGGATAATCGCTGACAATTGTCGGCTTTTTAAACAAGTCCTCAGCCAAATAACGCTCGTGTTCCGACTGCAAATCCAAGCCCCAACTTACCGGAAAATCAAACTTTTTGTCTGCTTTTTCCAAAAGTGCGATCGCCTCCGTATAAGTAATCCGCTCGAACTGATTATTAATGATATTTTCAGCAGTAGCCAAAACCGTTTTGTCAATGCGCTCATTGAAAAACTGCATATCTTCAGGGCAATGCTCCAAAACGTATTTAAAAATGTACTTTAAAAACGCCTCAGCCAAATCCATATCTCCCTGCAAATCGCAGAAAGCCATCTCCGGTTCAATCATCCAAAACTCAGCCAAATGTCGCGAAGTATTAGAATTTTCCGCTCTGAAAGTCGGCCCAAAAGTGTAAACATTCCCGAAAGCCATCGCCATAACTTCCGCTTCCAACTGGCCGCTAACTGTTAAATAGGCGCGCTTTCCAAAAAAGTCTTTAGCATAATCAACCTCTTGCGAATCAGTGCGCGGCACATTCTTTAAATCAAAGTTGGTAACGGCGAACATTTCCCCCGCCCCTTCGCAGTCGCTAGCAGCAATAATCGGAGTGTGAACCCACAAAAAACCGCGTTCTTGAAAAAATTGGTGTACCGCCGCCGAACAAGCATTGCGGACTCGAAAAACAGCACCGTGGGTGTTTGTGCGCGGGCGCAAATGCGCGATTGTCCGCAAAAATTCAAAGGAATGTCGCTTTTTTTGCAGCGGATAAGTTTGCGGGTCTGCATCACCGTAAACTTGCACTTGTGAAGCTTTCAACTCAATTCGCTGTCCCTTTGCTGGAGACGCTACCAGCACTCCCGACACTTCTAGAGATGCACCTGTATTCAGTTGTTTGAGTAGATTTTCAAAATCTGGCAAATCGGAATTTATGACTACTTGCAAGTTAGCCATCGCCGAACCGTCGTTGACTTCGACAAAGGCAAATTCTTTCAATTCGCGCTTAGTGCGAACCCAGCCTTGAACAGTTACAGTTTCGTCGGGTTCACCTGCGCGCAAAATTGCTGCTATTCGTTGATTTGTCATATCCACTCCTGTTTATTTAATATTTATTTTGCACCATATTTCTCTCTTTTCTCTGACTCTGCGCCCTCTGCGCCCTCTGCGGTAAATAAAAAAATCAAAAATCCCAACATTGTTCAACCTGCATAGGATTTCAAAATCCAACCGATCAAAATGCCGAGTCCCCCAAAGCGAACTGCTTGCCAAAAAGGTTGTTTTATGCTTCCCCAAGAAAACAGGCTGCTTTCTAAATTCAACTCGATAGTTTCCAATTCTTGCTCAATTTCCCGCAATTCTTTTTTGAGTTCCGGCAGTGGATTTTGGCGGTTGGACTGGCGGATTTCTTCGCGCCGATGGCCGAGTTCGACTTGGCGCTGTCGATCGACCTGAATTTGAGTGTACCGTTCTTTGACTGCCGCGAGCGATCGCTCCACTGCTGCGAGCGCTTGAACAAACTCGCTTTCTTGCTCTTCCGGATTTAACTCTGACGGCTGTTGAGGCATTTCGATCTGCAAACCTGACAATAATAAAAAAAACCGATTTCCAATTAAGTTGTTATTATATGCAGTATATTTTTTAAATTCAGAAACGGCAGCCAAATCCCTATAATTGCCACCTATGCTTGAAACTACACAAACAGCCCAAACTGTCAACCTCAACGAGCTGAGCACGGTAGAACTAGCCCAAGCTCTAGCGGCGCGCCTCGCCATCCACGAAAAAGATTGGCACCGCCTCAAAGCCAACCGTTCCGCGCGAGCCTGCGAGCAAGCTGCGGCCGCTTTGGTCTTTTTGCTCAAAAAACAGCCCGAAGAAGCTCTCCCGCGCTTAAACCAAGCAGCAGGATGGCTGGATCGATCGATATCTGCTCCTCCCTGTCCCACCCACGGCAAATAATTAGATTGCTTCGTTCTTCGTAACGCTTCGCGGTTTTGAGTAGGGAGTTTTGGCTTGAGTAGTCGCTCAAAACTTCGACAATCGCGCCGATCGATCGAGCAGCGCGATTGTGAGTTCAAAAGATTTATACTTTTTTAACTCAAAACTCACATTTTGCATTATGATCAGCTATCAATAGCCAGAGCGTTCAAATTCTCACTGCAAGCTTGAGCCCGAGAACGAAAAAATTTCCAGGTCTAGCTGAGGTGAAAACTGCTGCCAAATAGCGGTGCTAGCGCAAGCGAGGCAGTCTGTAGGGGCTGGCAAGTTCTTTGCACAGCCGTAACTCTGTACCTTCAGAATTCCACTCTACCCGATCGAATATTTGGTAAAGAATAAATAACCCCCTACCACATTCCTGTTCCACATGGGGTAGTCCAGAGTTATCTGCAACGTCCTCTGCTAGGAGACTGTCGCAATCATCGGTATAAAGGTTACAACTGCAAGGGGCATTAAAGCCAGAACCTTCATCCGATATCACCCACCAATATTGGTTTTGGACGATCGAAAAACGGACTCCTACAGTTTTACCGGGGTCTAATTTGTTTCCATGCTTAGCAGCATTTACCAAAGCTTCTTGAAGCCCCAACCGCAATTCTGCTTGCCAGTAATCTGGCACCTCTGCTAGGAGCAGATCCAAAATAGGACAAAGGTATAGAGTAGAAGCGAAGCTAATTGTAATCCAATTGCGTCCGACGGGACGAGGTGAAATAGCAATCACTCAGAAAACTCCCTAACTTTCAGGTGGATAAAGTTCACACCCTGCATAGTTGGCTCCCTAGTATTCAAAATGCTAATTAATTGAGCGGCGCAGCTCTACTTCTATCTTAGAGTATCAAAGCAATTAAGAACAGCAAACAACGTCACAAAATATTCTGCGATTCTGAGAAACTTCTGAAGAGAACCATCAGTAATTTTACTTATAACTTCTTCCAGTAGCGAAATTTTTGAGGTCGGCTTTTACCAACTAGCAACGCTTAGGCTCGCTGCATCCCCCAAGCCATTAACAGCTACCTAACAAACGATCCCCACGTTGAAAAGCTCGGAAATAACTATAAAAAAGTCGATCCCTTGACCCTCGCCAATCAAGTTCGACCCTAGCAGGCGCTTGCCCAGCGCCATCGCCCAGAACTTGCTCAGGTCGCCAAACAGCAAAATCATCATACCTAGGTATGTTGCAGCCCAAACCCGATTTATTGTGCCAAATGCAATCGGGCAAAATATCTCGCATTGCTGCACCCCTCACAAAATCAATATTCGTTACAAAACTTATGAAGCCTGAGTGCGGCAGAGCGACAGCTCCCAACTCGCTCACATTGACGAATCCTTTGCTAGCGGAACCCCGGCGCGGATGCCAAACTTTATAAATCTGAGCGTCGCGATACAATAGTTAAAGTAAATAATTATTTCTTTACATGACGCAAACAACCCCAGCCATCACCACAGCCCCCATAGCCGGCACTTACTGGCAGTGGCGGGGGCATTCAGTATACTACGTTCGATCCAGCGATCGGCATCCAGAACGCCCTCCCCTGCTGTTAATTCACGGTTTTGGAGCCTCCACAGACCACTGGCGCAAAAATATCAGCGGCCTGAGCAAAGATTTTGAAGTGTGGGCGATCGACCTGATCGGATTTGGACGATCGGCAAAACCCGAATTGCAGTACAGCGGCGACCTCTGGCGCGACCAACTCCACGACTTCATCACCAACATCATCGGCCGGCCCGCCGTACTAGCCGGCAACTCCCTCGGAGGCTACGCCGCCTTGTGTGTAGCCGCCCAGCGCCCCGAATCAGCAGCCGGACTCATATTAATCAACAGCGCCGGCCCCTTCAGCGAACCGCAGCCCGCACCCGAAGCCCCGCCCGTGCAAAAAGCCATATCTGCAGTAGCTAAAACCTTATTTCAGCAAGATTGGGCAAGTTTTCTGCTGTTCCAGTACGTGCGCCAGCGATCGACAATTCGGAAAACCCTAGAAAAAGTTTATCTCGACCAAAGCGCCGTCACAGACCAATTAGTAGAAGAAATTTACCTTCCCTCCTGCGATCCCGGTGCCCCCAAAGTATTCGCCTCCGTATTCCGAACACCCCAAGGCGAAAAAATCGACGTATTACTTAGTCAATTAAACTGCCGGTTGCTAATGCTGTGGGGAGAAGGCGATCCGTGGATGAATTCCACAGAAAGAAGCGCTAAATTTCGCAAACACTATCCGCAGTTGACAGAACACTTTATCAAAGCCGGTCACTGTCCCCACGACGAAGTACCAGAACAGATCAACGAACTGATTCGCGCATGGATAATTGACCAATAGTCGATCGGCACATAGATAATTTTCCCCCGGCTATCTCTTCCCTCGGAGAGGGGGAAAATTATCCGATTTGGGGTAGAAATCTATGTATTGTGCCAACACCAACGCGGTTAATTTCTCTCACTCTGAGGAGACGGAAACAATGACCCGCAAAAAGACTCGCCGCAATTTTATATTGAGCAGTATAGCTGTTGCCAGCGGCATTGCAGGCGCTAAGGCGATCGAACAGCAGGATGGGGAAGTCGCAGCCGCACCCAATAACCAGGCGGCCGCCACAGTAAAAATGCCAGAACGACTGTTAGGTAATACCGGCGTGAAAGTGCCGATTTTCGGTTTGGGGGGGGCCGGACAAACACCGCTGTCGCAGCCGGGAAGAGAAGCAGAAGCGGCAACGCAAATTGAACGGGCGATCGAACTAGGCATTCGTTATTTTGACACGGCGGCCGAGTACGGGCCCAGCGAAGAAAACTTAGGCAAAGTTTTGCCACCATATCGATCGCGCCTATTCCTAGCCACAAAAACCTCCGCCAGAGACAGAGACGGCGCGTGGAGAGACTTAGAGCGATCGCTCAAAAGATTGAAAACCCATCGACTAGACTTGTGGCAACTCCACCACGTCTCATTCCAAGCCGAATTAGACCAAATTTTCAGTGCCAAAGGAGCAATAAAGGCGATCGAAGAAGCCAAACAGCAAAAAATAATTCGTTTTGCCGGCATCACCGGACACCACGAACCAGCCATCATTGCCGCAGGCTTGCAGCGCTATCCTTTTGACACAACATTAATCTCCCTCAACGCCGCCGAAAAACATCACCCGCGCTCTTTTGTTATGAGCGCTTTACCAGTCGCCAAAGCCAAAAATATCGGCGTTATAGCCATGAAAATACCAGCTTACGGCAAATTATTTCAGAACGGTGTTTTAGATGGAATGCACCAAGCAATGGGCTACACGCTTTCACTTCCCGGCGTGCACTGCTGCGTCATCGCCGCCGACTCAGTAAAGCAATTAGAAGAAAATTTCAAAGTCGCCCAAGCATTCAAAACCCTGAACCAAACAGAAATGGCAGCACTTGAAAAACGCACCGCCGCCGCTTGGCAAGAAAATACATTTTTCCGACAGTGGACTTAAACTTCCAAATCCAAAATTACATTTTTCCTCTGTGTTTATTGTGGCGCGCGCGGGATGCCCATGAGTCATAGTTTTGTATGAAGACTCAAGTCGTCACTACAAAATTCTAAGGGTTATTTTTAGTGAAGTTGATATCATCTGCGGTGAAAATATTTCAAATCACAAAACAAGGCGACCTGGTTGGGTCGCCTTGTTTTATATCATAAAAGACGCGATTTGTCAACAGCAAACCGCTACTTTTTTTTCCGTTTAGCCTTATCTAACCGCCTGCGATCGCGCCACTCAACAGAAGTCAAATAAGCGACCCCGCCAGTCACCGTCAGCAGCAGTACAAAAGCGACTAAAACGAGAATATTAGCAATCGAAAATTCCACAACCCCTCTTCCTCTGATTTTACACTTTCTACTTTCGATTTTAGATGAAAAATGTTAACAATTAAGAGTTGAATATTGAGGGCTAACTGTTAACTGTTAACACTCGATTCAAACTGCTGGCAAATCTTCCAAAATTGTAAACCTCACATGATTAATTGCCAGAGTCCCCACGGAAACATCCTCCTTGTTTAAAGGAAGACCCCCGCTCGTGAGACTTTGAAACCTAATTCCCTTGCCAATTTCTACGTGATACCAAGCCAAGCCCATAAAAAATCGCAAAGGATAAGGGCCTCTGTCTTGAATATCATCAGGATTAGATTCCATCGGCACCCAGCCAAAACCCGGAATGTAAAATTCCAGCCAAACGTGATTGAAATCCGGCTCCAGCGACACACCTTTTCTGTCAGCAAAAGCCGGACACTTGTAGCGCCCGATCGTGCGGCAAGCAATCCCGTTTAACCTAGCCAAAGCCAACAACAAGCCCACGTACTCGCCACAAGAACCGATGCCGCGGCGCAGCACAATATCGGGAGTGTCAATGTGAGGCCTAATCCCGTAAGAAAGTTGGTCGTAAACAAAATTGCGAATGCTCAGTAACTGCCTGAGAATGTTAGTTTCTGAGCCAATGGCCGCCACAGCAGCCGATCGCACAATCTCCGTATCCATCGCCAAATTGTCATTGTCCACCAAATACTTAGCTGCAAACTCCGGCGACAGCTTCGGAACCTTTTCGACATCCCGAGGCGACAACTGATACTTAATCGAGCGAACTTCTAATAATGCCTTCCAGCCAAAAATTCGGCGTTCCCCAGGGTGCAGGCGATCGAACTTAAAGACCGCCACCCGTTCCCCTTCCTGAATTTCCTCAGTAAAAGGCATTCCGATCGGCGTAACACTCCTTACCTTTTGCCGGTGAGTTTCCGAAGGCAAAGCAATCCGCCACTCCAAATTTTCGATTTCTACCTCATCGAGAGGAGACAGTTCCTCCACATAAGACATTTCTATCAAAAAACCGTTTGACAAAGCGTAGCGGTCAGCTTCATTATAGTGAAAAGACAAAGGCTGAATAAAAGTGCGATCGCGCTTCGTCAACTGAAAAGGATCTTCCGAATTCGGGTCATCCCGGATGTAAAGTTCATCCCCGGCATAAGCCACGTACAGAACTTCCTCCCCGGTTTCGGCATCCTTGTGAAAAGCTAAACCAGAAGGCGACTCAAAGGGAGTCAAAACGCTAAATTTAATCTCCCCAGTTCCCCGTTCCAAACAGTAAACAGTTTGCTCAGTCTTGTCGCAAACCCAAATTTCCTCATCCCGGACTGTGATATTTTCTACCCCAATACCGGGAGCGTAAAACCGAGTAATTTCCCGACCCGTTTTCAGGTCAAAAACCAGAATAGATCCCAATCTCTGGCAAGTCACATAAAGCGTAGATTTCCAAACAGCAATCCCGTCAGCAGAATAAGGAAGGGAAACAAAATGTTCCGGTTTGAGTTCAGCGATCGCCCCGTCCCGAATTGCGCCCCGACAGCAACAAATATCCTCATCCCGCGCAAACCAGAGAGTATCTTCCGAAATAGCCAGCCCCGTTGCGCCGGCAAACTTAGCCGTTTGATAAGGATTCAAAACAGTAGTGTTGTCACTTTCTCGATCGATCTCCAATAGCAGCCCTTCGGCGCGATCGACAGCGAACAACCTATTTCCTAAAAAAGCAATGCCGTGCAGTGCCAAGACTCCTATGGGTCTTACCATCCGCAGCCCCGAAGGCTGTTTGTCCGAGAGAACAGGTGAATCGAGATTCATGCTAAATTTATTGCCGGTATTGTACAGAAAACCTGATATGTAACTTGTAGCCGATCGCTTGAGGTTCACCAGCAAAATTGCCGAGTTTCCTGATATCCAGGACTGACGCATCAACCCGGTGTTTTTACGAAAAGACGCGTTGTATCCTCTTGCTAGAGTTAAAGGAACCCGAATATTAGTCTTTGTCAAAGTTGGGTTTAACAAGCTCAACCCAACCTGCTGCCGTGAATGGAAGTAAGTATAACTACTAAGCTACCACTAACAAACGCGACACAGAATTCTATGTTGATCAGAGCGACCCAAATAATCGTATCTGCCTGAAGATATAAATTAAGTACAACAGATTACTATATCCGTCAAAACCTTGGATAGAATAAAACCGTGCGATAAAGTTCCTAGGTTCATCAAAAGGCAGGTTCGTCATGGCTTTGAAGTCTGCTCTAAATATCGGTGCTCTTTCGTTAATTCTGTCTTTAGAGGCAGTTGCCGCCGGTAGTTTTTTAATACCAGCAGAGGCTCTCAACAGCCGCGCAAATATTGTCCAGCGCCCCTCACGACCCCAGCTACCCCTCAACTGGCAAACAGTTCAACCCCCTGAACCCAGCGGAAGCAGATCGAACATTCAGCCAGCGGGAGCCACGTGGAATAGTTTTCAACCGCCGGAGGACGGAGTACCCGGAAGGCGTGAAGGGGGAGGAACCCGCGGTTTAGAATGCCCCACGGCCACAACTGCCTTAACTGCGTTGATTCCCCAATCAACTATGGGGCAAACCATATCAGCAAAGCCAACATTTTTCTACTACCTTCCCGTAGCCCTCGACAAAACAGTTCAGTTTGAGTTAGCAGACCAAAGAGACAAAACACTATACAAAAAAAGTTTTCGCATGGTAACTAGCCGTGCAGGTATCGTTAGCGTCAGCCTCGGCTCCGACGACAACTCGCCAGCCCTGGAAGTTGGCAAAAACTATCAATGGTACTTTACTATCAAATGCAACCCAAAAAATACAACTGATGACGTTCTCGTTTCCGGGTGGATCAACCGCACCGCACTCGCCCCAACCGTCAAAACAGAGTTGGATCGATCGCCCGATCTCACCAAGCTCAGCATCTTCGCCCAACAAAGTCTCTGGTACGAGTACCTGGCAACTCTAGCTCAATTGCGTATCGAGTCTCCCAGCGATGCCAGTTTAGCGATCAAGTGGTCAGCAGTCTTGAACTCAGTCCAACTCGGCAAAATAGCCCAAGAACCCTTAGTCCCCAGTGAGTTAACACCTATCACAAGAAAATAATTCAACACCTGTTTTAAAAAAGAATGCAACGGTAGGCGAACCCCAAACGGTGATAGCCATAAGTCAGTCGATTTGAGATTTGAGATTTACTTGCTGCATTGAATCTGGGAGCAGGAACAGGAGTCTAAAATTTTAGGATTTACACTGATGAGCGTTCGGGGCACGGTATCCGTTTTTGGGCGACTCATTGCCAAACCTCAAATCTCAAATGGTATGACTTGTACACGGCATACAAAAAACTCGGTTTCGAGCGGGGTGTTTGGCAGCGCCACAGATGATTTTTGCGTGTTCGGGGTTGTTTGGTCGATCGTCCTAAATAAATTAAAATTTTTGTACTGATCAGCAGTTCGGACTCCTGGCATCTTGAAAGCTGGACTGTGGAAATTTTAATAGTCAGATTTCGCCTAATACTAAATGATAAACTGGCATAGTCAAGCAGCCGACAAACTTATTTTAGAGAAATTATTAATTATGCGCCCGAGTGCAAATATTGCAATATTTCGGTTGGGGCTTTCACTTCTAACTGCGCTCCCAATGGCTTGCTTTTATGCCAATAAAGCTATATCCCAAACAAACGATATTTTCCCGTTGCCCGTCGCCGCTGACAACTCAGCAGATACGGGCAATCAAGTATTAGCACTGCAAAAACTGGAAATCAACCAGGATAAAACAGCGACCAACTTAAATCAGCTTCCCGATTGGATCGAGACCAACCCTGAACCAGAAACACAATCGAACCCCGCCGAGAACAGCCAAGATGCCTGTTCCCCAATCGATGAAACTGCTTGTGGTGCGGGCATCTTGCCCGAAAAAACAAATCTGGTTGACAACGATCCCCAATGTCAGAACCAGCTACATTGCAATCATGTTTTAGCCCAGAACCAACCCTCGCCACCTCCAAACCTGCCACCGCCGCCGACGAAGCCAGATCCAAATCGCGATCAATTTCTGCAACCTGCCCCGCAGCCTTCCCCAGAACCTCCCCAAGTACCGCCTACAGTAGCGCCGCAGTCTCCGTCGCCAGTTCCCCCAACGCTGCCGAATACACCAATTGAGGTGCAGAAAATTCAAGTAGTTGGCAGCACAATTTTAAGCCAAGATGAAATTAATGCTTTAGTCAACCCCTTAGAAGGCCGTTCTACCACCCTAGAACAGCTCAAACAAATCGCCGACAAAATTACCGAAATTTACCTCAATCGTGGCTACATCACTTCTAGAGCAGTCTTGCCACCCCAAACTATCACCGCAGGGGTAGTCCAAATTCAAGTGATTGAGGGCAAGCTAGCCCGAATTGAGGTAGAAGGAACTAAAAGATTGCATCCAAGTTACATCCGCAGCCGGATTCGACTCGGTGCCGGAATGCCTTTAAGCACAGCTTCATTAGAAGACCAACTCCGGCTGTTGCGGGTCGATCCTTTATTTGACAATGTAGAAGCCAGCCTGCGGGCTGGGGATAATGAAGGCGAGAGCATTCTGATCGTCCGAGTCTCGGAAGCTAATCCGTTTCAACCTACTTTCAGCATTGACAATTACTCGCCTCCCAGTGTCGGTTCCGAAAGATTGGGAGTTAGTTTGCGGCACCGCAATATAACGGGAAATGGTGACGAACTTGCGGCGGCTTATTACCGATCGCTCGGCGATTCAGACGTGTTTGATTTCAGCTATCGCGTGCCACTAAATGCGATGAACGGCACTTTGCAATTGAGGGCGGCACCGAATCGCAACAGTATCGTACAAGCACCTTTTAACCGTTTTGACATTTCGGGAAAATCGCATTTATTTGAAGTTAGTTACCGCCAGCCGTTGCGGAGAACGCCGATCGAAGAATTTGCCTTATCGGCCGGTTTTACTTATCAGACAGGCAGAACTTTTCTCGCCGGCGACCCGTATGCTTTTGGCATCGGCCCGGACTCCAATGGTGTCACCACTACGAGCGCAATTAAGCTGGGACAGGACTACATTCGGCGCGACCCGCAGGGTGCTTGGGCCTTGCGATCGCAATTTACGATCGGCACTAGCTTGTTTGATGCTACTCAAAACGAAGGTTCCGATCCAGACGGACAATTTTTTAGTTGGCTGGGTCAAGTGCAGCGAGTACAGCGATTGAATGACAAACATTTATTAATTTTGCAGGCCGACTTACAGTTGTCAGCTAATAGTTTGTTGCCTTCGCAGCAATTTGTAATTGGCGGCGGTCAATCTTTGCGCGGCTACCGCCAAAATGTCCGTTCTGGCGATAACGGCTTCAGAGTTTCCCTCGAAGATCGGATTACTTTGCAGCGCGATGCTTCGGGAAACCCTAAACTTCAATTGGCTCCTTTTTTGGATGCGGGTCAGGTGTGGAACGTTGCGAACAATCCTAATAAATTAACCAATCAGACATTTTTAGCAGGTGTGGGTTTGGGGGTAATCTGGGAACCGATACAGCGGGTGAACCTGCGCGTAGATTACGCTTTCCCTTTGGTGAGAATTAGCGATAAAGGCGATAATCTGCAAGATAAGGGCATTTACTTCAACATAATTTATACGCCCTAAAATGAGCGCTCAGCACCTCTGGTAGGCATATAAATTGTCTGTTATGGCAGAGGGGAGATGGGAAGAGTGGGCGAGTGAGAAAGAGGGAGAAAGTGGGGGAGTGGCAGAGGAAGAAAATATTTCTTTCTTCCTTCTTCCCTCTTCCCTCTTCCGTGTTCAACATCCGATATTAATCGCCGACTTCCCCGACAACCTCCGCAGCAGCCTGAGTTTCGAGCCAGAGTTTGAGCAGCAAGAGCTCGGCCCGATCGCCCAAAACAGTCGCAAACACCCCATCAGCCCCCTCAGACGCGCCAGAAATCCACGTACCGCGCAGAGTCACTTCTACAAAGTCAGCATCAGCAACACAAAGGTCGATCGCTTCGTTGTCGTTTCGGCGGGCCTCAGATTCCAACAGAGACAGCGCCGGCAAATTCGCGGGCAGCAAAAATGCCGCAGTGCTCGGTTCGACGCTGATGCTTTGACCAACTCGCATAGCCAGCACAACTCGCAGCGCCACTAACTGTTCGGGAGATTGAGCCAAACGCTCCAGGTTAAAGCCCGTTTCAGTGTAAGTCAACTTCAGCATATTGACAGCCCTAAATTTGGAATTGAAAGTTGAAAATTGGTAATTGAAAATTGGTAATTGAAAATTGGTAATTGGGAATTGGGCATCGGGCATGGGATAGCTCGGAATGAAAAGTTTGCTATTCCGACCTAAAATCCTTTTCAATTACAGGACTTAATTAGCTAAGCTGTTCACCATTTAAATTTTCGATACTATCTAAGCCAGTAAAGGGTTTCAGCCTCTGCAACACCCAGTTTAAATGCTAAACAGCTTATTAACTATTAGCTATAGCAATCCTTGCAGGAGTCGTAAATTTTTGACCCCACCCCAGCCCTCCCCTTATCAAGGGGAGGGAGTAAGAAATTCACAAATGATTTAGGATGGCTATATTACCAATTACCAATTACCAATGCCCCATGCCCCATGCCCTATTCCCCAATTTGGTATTCGTGCCAAAACAGTTCGGCAAAAGCAACAGTGGGGTGTATAGGAGCCTTCGGCTTAGTTCGCAGAGACATTCCAGCTTCTATGGGAGTTCGATCGCCCTTACGAGAGTTGCACCGTTCGCAAGCAGTCACCACGTTGTCCCAAGTATGCGGCCCGCCCTTCGATCGAGGCATCACGTGATCCAGCGTCAAATGTCGGTTGCTACCGCAGTATTGGCAAGAATGAGCGTCGCGGCGCAGAACTTCCCGGCGATTGACCGGGGGCACTTTCCACAGGCGTTCCCTGTTACCAAAAGTCAAGCGGATTTGTTCGGGTACGTGGATGCTGGTGCTGGGCGATCGTACCAGCCAGCCGTTGCCGATGCTAAAATCCAGAGGTTCAGCCTTGCCTGTTACCAAAAGTACGATCGCCCGTTTGATGTTGACACGGCTCATTGGTAGGTAATTCTGAGAAAAAACGACTACAGATTGCCTCAATACATCAGTTACTACGGTCACGGCTTGCTCCTCCTCGTCAATTTTGGATTTTAGATTTTAGATTTTGAATTTTGAATTTTGCTTGCTTCGTCAGCATGGGCTACATCTGGTTTTTTCCCAGTTCCCCAAGCGGATCGAATTTCTCAAATATCCAATCAAATGCCCCCGCTTCTCTTACTTAGAAGCGGGGGCTAGAAAAACTGCTTTCATGCAAATTTTCATCCTGTCTTGGTACAGTCGTTTAGCTGTACCTCCCGCTTCGCGTATCTCGATATGGCTGTGCCACTTGCAGACCATGCCGGTCTACCTCGTTGTAATTAAATTCTGCAATTTGTCCTAATCCACTATAACCGGGTTTAATTAGGCCCAAGCCCGCCCACGAGGTCGCTGCGACAGTCGCAAAACCCGTCCAAAAGACGTGCTGTAACGACTCGGAGCGACCCCTAGGGCGATCGCACTTCAGTTGATAGTTGGAGTAGGTGGGGAGAAATTTCACAGCAGGCAGAAGGTGGTTAAGAGGCTTTCAATCTAGCTGTAAACATACTACACTGATATTACACATATGTCCACCCCGTCACGGAGAAAAATTATGCATACCCTACCTAGAACCTCAACCACCGAAATGGAAGTCACCAGCATTCGACTGGAAAGAGAGCTCAAGGAGAGACTTAAAGAGCTCGCGGGTAATCAAGGCTATCAAGCTTTGATTCGAGATTTGCTCTGGAATTACGTGCAGCAGAAGTCTGGAGAGTATCGGCAGATGTTTTCTCGATCGGATATTCGAGCCAGCATTAATGCCACAGCACAGCAGGAGGAACGCTGCGCGCTTACAGGAGAGTTGATTCGACCGGGCGGGCCGATGTTATTAGGCCTGACAATGCACGGCGAAATGGTGCCGCTGAGTATAGGGAGTATGGCTGGATAAACCAGTTTATCGAAAATTTGTGAGAGCGATCGGCCTGGGGTGAAGGCCCCAGGCGCTGAAGATCATACTATTTTAGATTTTAGATTTTAGAATTGGGAATTGGGAATGCCTTATAAGATAAGGGTTGGGAGCTTGCCTATCGTTGCATTGTTTTTGGGAACGGCTATCACAATACTTCAAAGAGTTTTTGATTTCCAACCGTACAATAAGGGTTTCAAGGCTCCAAGGCAAGTTCGCTACCAACGAAAATTCAGGGTTTCAGGTTACGAACTAAAAACACTCCGGGCTATTGCTATAAAATCCCGCAGTATTTAAACAATATCTATTTAACGAACCACGAAGACGCGTTCGGCGAAGCCGTTCCCGTAGGGTAGAGCACGAAGAAAGATGGAGAAGGAGATAGCTAATGTTAGCGGTTCGCACTTCTAGTAACGCAGATGCGGATGCTCCAAAACGCGCGGGCTAGTGCTAAACTTTCCATCGGGCGTGCCGAACAGACGATCGTACATTTGATGAAAAAAATTAAAGTAATGCTGAAAAACCGCTACTTGACTGCTGCGAGTTCGATCGCCCTTCTCACACTTATTGCCGGATGTGCAGCTACTGAATCACCTCAACTTGCATCTCCCTCTCCTGTAGCTGAATCTTCCCCGCCGCCAGTTAAACCAAGTCAGCCTCAGCCCTTAATAGTCTCTGCTAGCAATCCCGAAACCCCCACAAATACCAAAATCCAGCAATATCTCAACGGGTTGGCAGCCCAAGGTTTTGCCAAAGAAAACCAAGGCGTCTGGATACAATCTGGCAATACTTTGCTAGCCAATCATCAAGGTACCGTTCCTCTGTCGGCCGCTTCTATTACCAAAGTAGCAACATCTCTCGTAGCGCTGCAACAATTCGGGCCGGAACATGAATTTATTACCTTAATTGGTACAACTGGAAAAATTGAAAACGGCGTATTAAAAGGCGATTTAATTGTTCAGGGAAGCGAAGATCCGTTGTTTGTCTGGGAAGAGGCGATCGCCCTTGGTAACGCCTTAAATCAAAAAGGGATCAAGCGAGTCAGTGGCAATTTGATAATTGTCGATAAGTTTTACATGAACTTTGAACTTGATCCCCTCAAATCTGGAGAATTGCTCAAACAAGGATTGAACAGTCTAATCTGGCCCAGCGAAGCCGCCGCCCAGTATCAAACCCTGCCTCCCAATACGCCAAAACCCCAAATAGCAATTGAGGGTACTGTCAAAGTTTTGCCAGCATCTCCCAACGGCGTGCAGCCTTTAGTCAAACATTATTCTTTGCCCCTTGCTGAACTAATCAAAAAAATGAATCAGTACAGCAACAATCTCATGGCAGATATGCTAGCTGATACTGTCGGCGGCGCCAAAACAGTCGCCCAAAAAGCAGCAGCAGCAGCCGGAGTTCCTCCTGCAGAAATTCAACTCGTCAACGGTTCGGGATTGAGCGAAGAAAATCTCATTTCTCCCCGGGCTGCTTGCGCGTTATTTATAGCTTTAGAACGTTATCTTGAACCTTACAGTATGACAGTTGCTGATGTCTTAACTGTAGTTGGGAAAGATAAAGGAATACTGTCAGAACGGCCGCTTCCCAAATTAGCAGTGGTCAAATCTGGCACGTTGGATAATGTTAGCGCTTTGGGCGGAGCCCTGCCCACTCAAAAACAAGAAACAGTGTGGTTTGTGATTATGAATCGCGGGGCAAATGTCGAGACATTTCGTACTCAGCAAGAGGTTTTGCTGAAAAGCTTTTTGAATGAGTGGGGAAGTGTTCAAGTTTCGCCGCCAGAATTAACGCCAAATCCTGCTAGAAGTAGTAAGGTATCTCGCAGCGAAATTGTTAATTGATTTGAGGCTTACGCATGGGGACCCAAAAACCGGGTTTTTTTACATAAAAAGGGGTTGCAGCCCGCAAATTCAGCAAAAAACCCGGTTTGTTTAGTTTGTAGGGTGCATCAGCACAGAGATTTTAAATTTTCAGCTAAAATAATGCAAGCTGATGCACCCTAGGAGTACAAACCAATTTAATTAGGTGTTTTCGCCCTAGCGACTACAATGCCGATCGCACTTTCAACTCTCCTAATATATCTCTGCAAGTCATAAGCAACCGTCACCTCCCCAGCCGGCGAAGCGTGAATTAAACCAATATTGCCGTCAGCATTGCGGTAGACTAAACCCGTGTGGGTGACATCCAATCCTTTAACATCCGTCGCTACCGCTACAATATCCCCTGGTTTTAACTGAGAATAAAGACTTTTTATTTGATTTGTCGGGATGTAATTAACAGTAGTTTTGGCTAAGTCTGCTTCTTGGCTGACAATGCACTGATAAGTTGCTTCGTCTTTGACCATTTGCGGGTAACTGCTGCGGTGCTGGCTCATGAAATTTAGTGTTTTATTCATGGGCACTCCGCCTAATTCAGCGGTGATATTTTCCACTGTTTGCCGTTTTTGATTGTCGTTAATCCATTCGGAGAAATAATGCAATCTGCTGCAATAACCGTTGATTTTACCGTTTAAATACCGCTGTTCTTCTATGCGATTTACAAAATTTTGATAGTCGTAATCTTTTACTGCTACGCCCCTGGCGATCGCCAAAACGGTTTCTACAAACAAAACGCAATCAAATTTATTCAAAGTTATAATCAACTTTTCTTCGCCTGGTTTGTCCAGCAAACCCTCGGCGTAGGGCAATCCTTGGAAATTATCGGCGATCGCCTGGACGATTTCTCCCATCGAGCGATCGTGCAAATTTTTTCGTTTAGCATACTGTACAACCTTTTCAAAACGTGCTATATCTTCGGGTTGTGCAGCGGTTTCTCTCTCGGTATTATTGGAGTCAGGTCGTCTCACCAGCAGCTTCAGCAACTCGGAATAGGAAATTTCCGCTAACTTGTTGAAGTCCCACAACATAGTCGGAAAACTGGAAACAGTTTGCTTGTTTGTTACTTCCAGATTTTCGCTTTCTCCCGTCAAGGAAAACGCTACATCCCCGCCCTGTCCTGCTGTTTGTCGATCAACAACATATCGCGTAGCAGCTTGAGACTGAAGTGCCAAAACATCAGGGATCAAAAAATTATTTACCCAGGCGCTCGCAAATCCTAAAACCGCCAGACTCCAAAAATTTCTCATGTTTTTCAAAGGATTTTGCTTCCACTGAGTGCTATCCTGAAATTTTTACAATTATTTAGAACTATAAATCAGCCTAGCAGACAGATAAAATTGGCAACAGCGGACTCGATCGACACAGTTGTCATTTAGATGCCGCCCTATTATAAACTGATCGTGCGAGTTTGATACCACAAAACTGTAATGCAAGTAGAACGCCGACGCCGCCCCATCGGGCCCCAACGCCCAATCGAGTCCCGACGCCAAAGCAGCGAGCGTCCAGTCCAGTCCCGACGCCAAAGCACCGAGCGCCCAGTCCCATCTCGTCGCCAAATTCAGACCCGACGCCCCATAGACCTCTTGCAAAAGTCGCTCTCAATTCTTGAAATTATCTGGGTTAATCTGCGTTCCTCTACCTTGTATCTGCGGTTGACCGAGCAAGCCAAGATTCATGCAACAGGTCTAATCCAATCCCGACGCCAAAGCAGCCAGCGCCCTGTCGGACGCCGACGCCAAAGCAGCGAAGGCCCAGTGCCATCTCGTCGCCGAGTGAGGACGAAATTTTCTCGGCTAAAATA
The DNA here is from genome assembly GCF_036700865.1 of Microcoleus sp. S13C4. Taxonomy (NCBI): domain Bacteria; kingdom Bacillati; phylum Cyanobacteriota; class Cyanophyceae; order Oscillatoriales; family Microcoleaceae; genus Microcoleus; species Microcoleus sp. S13C4. The sequence continues at coordinate 54,173 of NZ_JAUBPS010000023.1, read as the reverse complement.
CCGTAACATTTTGTGTTTAATCGCCGGGGCGATCGCGTTATTTTGGGTCGTCACAATACCCTTCAGAATTCGCCGTCCCCCAGAACCGCCAGTCATCTTGGCTCAACCCGCCCTCTCGCCTCAAGAAACACTCTCGCCTCCGACAATTGAACCATCGGAAAATTTAGTCGCTCGTCAAAGCGAGCCTACCTTTAGCTACAACATCAAAACACCTCCCAATCCCGTTTACTCTCAAGAATTGCAAGGGATTGTTGATGAAGCTGTGAAGATTGCAACCAGCAAAGGACTGCCTGCTGAAGCGCTATCAATTACCTTATTTGATGTCAGCAATTCCAAAACTCACACCTTTGCCGGATATCAAAATCAAACTCTCCGATTTCCCGCTAGCGTTGCCAAATTATTTTGGATGACCGCCTTTTACTCTGCTATAGAAAAAGGCCTCATTACGCAAAGAGAATCTGCCTTTAAAAACGACCTCGATCAAATGATTCGCGTCTCCAACAACGATGCTGCCAGCCGAATTTTAGACACAATCACAGATACAAAATCCGGCGACAGGCTGGCAGGGGAAGAGTTGCAAACCTGGCTGAAAAAGCGCACTCAAATTAACTCATTTTTCCAGTCAGCAGGCTACAATGATATTCGTATAAGCACCAAAAATTATCCCATATACTATTTGAGGCAAGAAGGCCCAATCGGTCGCGACTTGCAATTGCGGGGCGATGCTTCCCAGCCGATTCGCAATCAAGTAACTACCGACCAAGCCGCCAGATTAATATATGAAATCTATACTAGGCAAGCGGTTTCTAGCGTCGCCAGCCGCAAAATGGCTTACTTGCTGACAAGAGATTTAGACCCCAAGGCATGGAAAAATGACCCCAGCAATTCGATACAAGGATTTCTCGGCGAATCTTTACCAACTAATATTTATTTTGGTTCCAAAGTGGGCTATACTTCCAAATCCCGCAGCGAAGCGGCATTTGTGAGAACCTTAGACGATCGCGCGATTTATATCTTAGTTGTTTTCGCAGATGATCCGGCTTATGCCAAGGACGAAACAGCATTTCCGGCCATTTCCCGATACGTTTTCGATCGGCTAAACGCTCGTGGTCCCAGCACTTTGCAGTGATATGGAGTAGGGCGGGTTGACTGTTGACTGTAGAAAAAGGGGTCGAAAAACAGAAGGATGGTTGATATCAAATCCGGTTGCATCGGAATTATTCATCTCTCTGTTCTCTTCCTATGTATTCTCGGCGTCCACAGCGGTTTAATTATTCCAATGCAACCGGATTTGATATGAGTGTTGAATGTTGACTCGATTTTACAATTCCGGGGCACTCAGAAGTCATATTACGCACAAACAACGGTTTCTGCCCAAAATGGGCAATGACGACCAAAAAAACCCATTTCTTGACCACAAATCTAGGCTTTTAGGTAAAACCTGCCGCCAGAAACCCGGTTTGTTATATCCTATGAGCAAGACCTAATTAGGTTTTTAGTTAGGAAGTCGTTTTTCTATCGTCTGTCAAGCGCTAACTCTAAACGATGAGTTAAATAATTGATTTACCGGACACAATTTAACTGGGGCGAAAGGATTCGAACCTCTGAATGGCTGGACCAAAACCAGCTGCCTTACCACTTGGCGACGCCCCAACGTCTCAACGTTTACTATACTAACACCCAGACACGGGAATCTGTCAAGCACTTTGACAATAAAATTTAAAAAATCTTTTTGAATACCGATCGCCCGCAGGTTTATTCTTTGATCACACGGGGGCAAGCTACGGGGATTTCAATCCTGAAATCCGCTCCCTCTCCCGGTTTCGAGAGACAGTTCAAGCTTCCTCCGTGTTTTTCCACCACAATCTGGTAGCTGATGGACAAGCCGAGTCCCGTACCCTTGCCCACAGGTTTAGTGGTAAAGAAAGGGTCAAACAAGTGGGATTTAGCTTTTTCGGCCAATCCGGGCCCGCTGTCTTGAATCCGAATCACCACAACTTGAGGGCTCGACTTTCCTGAATCATCAGCCTCCCAGTTTGGGCCCACCACCGCCGTCGAGATTTTGATCGTCTTGGGTGGGGGCTGATTTTCCAAAGAGTCGATCGCATTCGCCAAAATATTCATAAATACTTGGTTGAGCTGTCCGGGATAGCACTCTACCTTCGGCAAGTTGCCGTAGTCTTTAATTACCTCAATTCCCGGTATTAGCCCATTTGACTTCAACCGGCTCTGCAAAATCAGCAGCGTGCTGTCAATCCCTTCGTGAATGTCCACCCGCTTCATGTCGGCTTCGTGGTGCCGCGCGAAGTTCCGCAGAGACAGGACAATTTGGCGGATTCGTTCAGTGCCCATCTCTATTGAAGACAGAATTTTCAGCAAATCCGGGGCTATGAAATCAACATCGATTTCTGCGTTTTTGTCGAGAATTTCGGGGCAAGGCTCGGGGTAGTGCTTTTGATACAAGTGCAGCAAGTCCAGCAGATTTTTCATGTACTGCTTGCAATAAGTCAAGTTGCCGTAAATAAAATTAACCGGATTGTTGATTTCGTGGGCGACGCCAGCGACCATTAGACCGAGAGAGGACATTTTTTCGTTTTGGATGAGCTGAGCTTCTTTCTGCTGCAACTGCTGCAAAGTTTCCGTCAGTTGGCGGGCTTGAGTTTGGGCGGCTAAGGCTGCCGCGCGGGTTTGGGCGTAGAGTTCGGCTTGGTCGATCGCGATCGCCAGTTGATCAACCACCGCTTGCAGCAACTCCACTTCGCTCGTCGCCCAGGAACGGTGGCTGCTGTAATGGTTACAAACTACAGCACCCATTTGACCGGAGCGAGTCTTGACCGGCAGCAGCAGGTTAGAAACAATGCCGAGACTGGTCAAAAAATCTCGCGTGGGCGGTTCGATGCAGAGTGCTGTGGCCGCGTCCCCGATCCGCAGCGTTTGGCGGTGGCAAATTTTCTCGGCCAGCAGGGTTACTTGTTCGATCGGGTATTCTGTAAGCCGCTCTTTCAGTTCGGGATTTGCCGCCTCGTGGGTGATTGCAAAGCTTGGCTGCCCGTCTCGCGAGATGGAATACCACAAAAAGTAGCACTGGTCAACCTGCAACAAGCTGCGAATTTCGTTGACAGCCGTATCTAAAATTTTGTCGAGGTCGAGGGAATTCCGCATCTGGCTGGCGAGGCCGAAGAGCAGGCCTTCGCGGCGGCTCAATAATTCTTCTCGGGCCGTGATGCGATCGATCGCCACGGCGATAGCGTTAGCCATGCAACCCAGAACCTCTAGGGCTCCCTCGCTTGCCAAAGCGCTACTGCACAGAGCCAGCACTCCCACCAGCCGCTCCTCCACTATCAGCGGATAGGCAATGGCGCAGAGAGACGGGTTCGACAGTAGGCATACAGGAGCCGTTTGGAGTTTTCCCGGTTCTGCTCGCACCCAATCTTCTATTTCCCGTTCCCACCCTTCGGTGCTGACTCCTGAATCGGCCTGCAATTCTAACTGCTCTGTCTGTGGGTTGAACGTCCAGATACTCGCCTCTTTGGCGTCGAGGTAATCTACCATTGCTTCGGTGCAGCGGTTGAGGATGGGCGATATTTTCCCACCTTGTCCGAGGGCGGCACCGACTTTAGCTTGCAGGGTTCCCAAGCGAGCTCGCTCTTGTAGGGACGCGGCCGTTAATAGGCGATCGGAGGTGTCTGGGGGGCCGGCAACGATTTCTCGGATTTGTTGGGTATCGTCTGCACGCCCGATGCTCGCTGAAGTTTGCCACAAATATTGAGATTTGTCTGTTTCCCCCCGCGTTGGGAGCTTTTTTGTTGGGTATATTCTCATGCTGCTCTGTGGCGTCTGTACCGCACACAAGCTGGATGGGTTCGAGCCACGAACTACCTCGGAGATTTGCTCGCTGTCGGAGCTGATATCTTCTGCCACTGGCAACTGTTTCTGAGCTTTGAGTAATTGCCAGCGCAGCTCCACCAAACTCGCAACTTGCCGACTCAAAGCTTGCAGAGCTTCTATGGTTTCTTTTGTCAAGTCTCTCGGTACTGAGTCCATGACCGATAGCACTCCCAGCATCTGCCCCTCTGAGGTCAGGACTGGGATGCCGCCGTAAAATTTCACGAAGGGGTAGAAAACCGTTAGGGGATGCTCGCCAAATCTCACATCTGTGGAAGCGTCTCCGACAATGGCGACGGGCGGTTCCTGAAACGAATTTGCAGGGGGTTCGATCGCAAATTCGGGAGTAACTGGCGGTTGTTGCAGGGAAATTGGCTGGTCAAATTCCCAGTTTGAGTTGGACCAGGCTGCGAACTCTTCGGGAATTTTGTCCAAGGCGCGAGTGCAAAAATTCAGGTAACGGTGGGCCAAAGTTCGATCGATACCTAACTCGGACTTCAACCAGTGGCGGTTACCGTCAATCAAGCTCAAGAAAGCAATAGGAGTTCGGCTGATTTGAGCTGCCAAACCTACCAAATTGTCCAAGCAAGCGTCTGGAGCACAGCCGAGAAGCTGATACAAGTCTATGTTATGGAGCTTGAACACTTTTTTTACCAAGAGGCAAGGGTGCTTTCATCGTGTGTAACTGCCCGTCTAGTTGCTGGCAACCGCCCTTCTCAATACTTCCCTTGAAAAACAAGAAACTATGAATTCTGTGCTGGTAGACTCTGGGCGCAAGTTCGGCGCAGGCTGCTTGCGCCGAATTCAGACTAACCTCTTGACTGATCAGGAAACTTTTGAGTTATGGGAGTTAGAGCACCCCAAATCTAAGACTATATAAATTATACTTCCAGTTGACTATGCTTTTGAATATCTCCGGCTCTCTAAATCTAAGAGCCTCTGTTCGGAGGAAGCAGCTTTCCAAAATATATGACGATTGCTTACCTAGAATTTTTTAATCAGTTTAATTGTATTTTAACAGACTTGTCTAATCCTGGGTAGCGGGCTTGCTGGTAAATTTAAATCATGGGTGTGTGCCACAATACCAGCGTCCTTTAGCGAGCTGTGCCTTAGCCGACAGTTCAGCTACAGTTACGAGATGAATTACAAAAGATTGGTAAGATGTTAAACTTTGTAACAATAGTTACTCCAACTCGACCTTCTAGGGTTTCTGGGCCCGGATGCACATTTTGCAACTGTTGTAATCGCCGATCAACAACTCTCCCAATCCCTTTTTTCGAGTTTGAGGTAAAAAAACAGGACTAAACTTTCTACTAATGCTCCAACGGGTTGGCAACTATTGCACAGAGGCAACTCTAAAAAAATGACGGTGGGAATTATGTTTTGTATTTTCAAGAACTATAAATAAAGAGGGAGAAGAATATGTCTGCAATTAGCAGTCAAGTACCAACTATTTTGGCAGTTGATGATAGCGTCGTGATGCAAGGACTTGTTAAACAGGCCTTAAGCAAAGAGTTTAGAGTTCTCGTAACCGACAATGCAGTGGATGCTTTGTCAACGATTTATCACGAACAAATTTCTGTTTTGTTGCTGGATGTTTCGATGCCTGGTATTGACGGATTGGAACTCTGCCGCACGGTACGCAGCTTGCCTCAGTTTCAGAATTTGCCGATCGTAATGCTGACAGCGCGAGATGGAGCCTTTGATAAGGTACAGGGGCGTTTGGCGGGAGCAACAGAGTATTTAACTAAGCCGTTTGATGCTGAGAAGTTGCGCGAGGTAATTGGTAAGTTTATCAAAATCAAATAATCGGAATAAAAAATCATTTTTGAGTAATTAATGAAGTAATTTGAGTAATTAATGAACTACCAAGTTGCGATCGCGCTCTCTTATGCCCGATTTTTTTAAGAAGTCGCGGATCGGGGTATTCTGCACTATTTGCGGGGTAAGTCCTAAATTTTTAATTTAGCCAGGAGTAAGGGAGCGATCGCACTGACAGGTAGAACATATTGGGCGGCACCGAGGGCGATCGCCTCCTTGGGCATTCCGAAGACAATGCAGCTAGCTTCGTCTTGGGCGATTGTCAAACCGCCCTGTTTAGCGATAGCCAACATTCCGTCAGCACCATCTCTACCCATTCCTGTCAGCAAAACCCCCGCTGCCCCCCGATTATAAAAATTAGCTACCGATTTAAATGTCACCGTTACAGAAGGGCAGTGTCCCCCGACATGAGCAGCTTCTGAATAAACAAATCGCCCTTGAGAGTCCAATTCTAAATGACGTTTTTCGGGCGGGAAATAAACAGTCCCCGCTTGTGGCAATTCCCCAAAAGAAGCTATCTTAACAGGCAGTTTCGATTCATTACCTAGCCAATCAACTAATCCTTGCAAAAAACCTTCACTGATGTGCTGGACACAAATTATAGGCACTGGAAAACTAGCCGGAAATTTAGAAATCATCGTGTACAGCGCTTGCGGGCCCCCTGTAGAAGCCCCTATAGCCAATACTTTAATAGTTGAAGATTTAACATTTTCGTTGAAAAACTTGTAATTAGCAACTGGTGCTTGGTTGATTTTTAAAATTTGATTATTATCTTCTGGGTGCATCGTTTTTTGATGCCGTGTAAATACTTTAACTCCTGAGAGGATTTTCACTTTAGCTATTAATTGATTGCCTAGACGATCGTAATCTGATACCAAGCCGCCAATCGGTTTCGGAAAAACATCCAATGCACCAGCCTTTAAGACTTGAAATACATTCTGAGTATCATTCGCTTGCACTGAAGCACTAATTACTAAAATTGGTAGCGGATATTTCTTCATTACTTCTTTCGTAAATTCTAATCCGTTCATTGGTGCCATGTTCAAATCTGTACAGATTACTTCGGGGTGAAGTTTCGGGATTAATTCTAGTGCTTCTAACCCATTGCAAGCGGTTCCTACAACTTTGATTTCGGGCGAGGAATCAAAAATTCGTTTGAGGACGATCGTAACTACTGGAGAATCTTCAACTAACAATAGTTTAATGGGCGATAACATCAGTTTGCTAGGAAATGGGGAATGGGGAATAGGGCACTTGTGCTGCCCTTCGACTTACTTTCCTTCGGGGAAGCTGAGCGGGCAAACCGCGCTGGGCGAGTGGCTACGATCAGCACGAGTCGCTCAGTAACCGCGTAGTCAAAGTATTGGGCATTGATGAGCGTCGATGCACTGGTAATTGTGCGCTGGGCACTGGACATTGGGCCTTGCTAATTGGTAGTAAATAACAAATGCCTCATAGCCAAGGAGTAATGACTAATGCCTAAACTAACCTTTTTAGTGTCTCTACCAACACATCTTGATTGAAAGTACCTTTAGGAATATAAGCATTAGCCCCCGCATCAGCGCCTCTTTTTCTATCTTCATCCGATGCCAAAGATGTCACTAAAATTATCGGCAACTCACTGTATTGTTTTTGCTCCCGAATTTTAAGAGTCAGAGCCAAACCGTCTAAATTTGGCATTTGTACGTCAGAAATCACAGCATCAAAATCGCGAGTTTTCAATTTATGGAAAGCATCCAATCCGTCTACCGCAGTAACAACTTCGTAACCCGCACCTTCCAGGATGCGCTTTTCTTGAGTGCGCGTAGCGATCGAGTCTTCTGCTAATAGTATAACTTGTTTTCTAGTGGCAGTCTCAAGTTGCGATCGCGCCCCAGAAACCCCACGGGACGACACTTGCTGGCGTACAGATTTTATCAAATCGTGGGGATTGAGTACCATACAAACTTCCCCAGTACCCAGAATTGTGGCACCCGAAACATTTCGCACCCGTTTCAGCAATTGACTTTGAGGTTTAATCACCACATCCTGTTCGTCTATCAAAGCGTCTACAAATAATCCCAATCTTTCCTCCCCAACTTTCAAAACAATACAAGGCATTTTTGAAGAAGTTGAACTTAGGAATTCTTGGGATTTTTTTTTCATAATTGCGCTCCCCGTTTCCTGTCTCAAGTACCGATTATTTTTCCAGCCTTGTCTATGGTTTAATTCTAGTAAATCTGTCAGATGAGCAACTGACAGAGGCTGACCGTTTGAAAGTATAGTTTCCTTACCTTCTATAGCAAATATCTCAGACTGAGACACCTGTTTTGCCGTGTCTACAAACTCTACGGGCAGAGCATAAGGAATATCTTCAACTACTACAATTAATACATTGGCTGTAGCTAAAGACGTGCTTATTTGCAGCCTCAAGGTGCATCCTTTTCCCGGTAAAGACTCTACTTGAATACTACCTTTTAGGGCTTCAACATTAGTGCGAACTACATCTAAACCCACCCCACGCCCCGAGACTTCAGTAACAAAATTTTTGGTCGAAAAACCAGGACTAAAAATTAAAGATTGTACTTGAGTCTCGGTCATTTCTGCGAGTTGTTCAAGCGTACAAATATTACGTTTTACCGCCGTTTGTTTAATACTCTCTAGATTTAGTCCTCGACCATCATCAGCAACTTCAATAATAATATTGCTAGCCCTATTATAGCCTTTAATTCGGAGAGTAGCCACAGGATGTTTACCTATTTTTGTCCGTTCTTCCACAGTTTCAATACCGTGGTCGATCGCATTTCTAATCATGTGCATTAAAGGGTCTTTCATTTCCTCTAAAATGCGTTTATCTGCTGTAGTTTCGCCTCCTTCAATCACTAAGGCAACTTCTTTACCTTCCCGTTTCGCTAAGTCTCGTACAGTTCGAGGAAATAAATTAAAAATAGTAGACAAAGGCAGTAGTCTCAGAGTGCGAATTCCTGATTCTAATGCCTCGGCGATTAATTCGAGTCTGGCAGTATCTTCATAAACTCGATTTCTCAAGCAGTTGACTAAAGTTCCGAGACGTTCTAAACGTTCTTCTGTACGTTGATAGTAATCCTGCAAGTGGCTAAATTTAGCGTTGGCTTTAATACCGTTTTTATCTATTTGCATCCTACCAACAGTCAAGCTCGTTACAAAATATTCTCGGCTCCACTCTTCCCACAAAGTTGTAATTTGTTCTATCTCTGCAACTCGGTGCCCTAGCCGAGTTTTTGTGACAGTAAGTTCCCCCGCTTGAGTCATTAAATCGTCTAAATTTTGAGTAGCAACGCGAATGGTTTCAATGCGGTAAGATGAGGTTGAGGATGCAGTAACTGGCAACTGCGAAGCCGACGCGGCGGGCCCAGAAGGTGCAGGCGAGTGTTGAGCTTGCAGTAGAAATCCGGGCTTGGATTCTAGGGGTAAAAAAGAGGAATTTTTCTCTAACTTAGGAACTTCAGAAGTTTCAACAGTTGTTTCTATTTCTTGGGTAGGAGGCTCAGTAAATTGCGGTTCTACCAACGGTTGTTCTGGTACTTGTGAAGAAGAGGTATCTACTATTGAGGTGGCATCCTGTGGCTGTGGCTGACTAGAAGCACCCATCATGCTAGCGAGGATGGAAAAAGTATTAACGCCGGAATCTTCGCCGGTAATGGCTTCGTTAACGAGTTTCCGCATGGCATCTAAACCTTGCGAAAGTCGATCGCTAATATCGGAATTCAGTTGAGTTTGTCCCCGCTTGATAGCTTCCAAAATATGCTCCATTTGATGAGCTAAAGATGCTACATTTTTTACGCCTAGCATCCCAGCATCACCTTTAAGAGAATGGGTTTCCCGCAACAATTGTTCTAGTTTAGCTAAGTCGCTCGGATGTTGTTCTAAGTACAGCAGTCCGTCATCTAGTTTCTGTAAGTGTTCTTGACTAGCGACTTTAAATACATCTCGAAGTTCTTGATCTTCAATCATCATATATGTTTTTGAGTAATAGGTAATTGAGCATGGCTCATGGGCAATGATAATTATGTTGAATACTCAGTCGATTGCTAAGGACTAAGGACTAATGACTACACTACTTCTTTAAGATTAAAGGCAGCTTCTGTGAGTTTTTGAGTGCCGATTTTAACTTGAGTAATACCACTGACTGTTTGAGACGCGGATTCCTTCATAGAACTCATAGTATCACCTACTTGCTGAATCGCGATCGCCTGCTCTTTAATATTAAAATAAATTTGCTGGTTGCTAGCAAACACAAGATTGCAAGCTTCCCTCACACCCGTAAAAGCTTCTGCCGTATCTTGTGCTGTTTTCACCCCTTCTGCAACCGTTTTGCGGCTATCTTCAGTTACTTTCACCGTTGAATCGATCGCGCCCTTAATTTCTGGAATAATATCATTAATCTTTTGTGCCGCTTGTTGGCTTTCATCTGCTAACTTACGAATTTCTCTTGCTACCACCGCAAAACCTTTACCGTACTCCCCGGCTCTGACTGCTTCAACAGCGGCGTTGAGAGCCAGCATATTAGTTTGGGCGGCTAAATCGCTAACCAAACTTGCGAGAGTCGATATATTGCCAATCTGACTCGTGCTGTCATCGAGTCGATGATTTTGCTTAGAAATTGCCACCACAGCTTCTCTAAGATTCAGCATTTGATTGAGAGTTTGATCTACCTTTTTAGTACCTTCTTCGGCTAGATTTAAAGCTTGGCGAGCGGCAAGGGCAACAGACTCAGCTTGCTCGGCTGTTTGCTGAGAAGATATGCCCAAATTTTCTAGAGTTATAGTTGTTTGATTAACCGAGACAAATTGCCTATCTGCTATTTGCTCTTGTCGATTCATATTAGATTCTATTTGCAGTGAAAATGACGATATTTGGTAAATTAAACCCCGAATCAGAGCAACAATTTTTTGCAAAAAAAACCATCCCAATCCCAGCACCACAGCCAGAGAAACAATAACAATAATCGCTGCTATTTTTTGAAGAGAATCGATCGAATCAAATAGCAGCTTTTTGGGTGAAGTATCCACGATTACTAAAAATTTATTGGTATTTTTTGGGCTGGGAAAAACTGTATTATAGCTAATCACTAGATCCCTATTATCAATATTTCCCTGACCACCTGAGAGTATTTTTGCAACAATCTCCTGTGAATAATCATTTTTGACATTTTCATTAGTTTGGAGTTCAAATCCCCAGGCTTTTTTAGAATTGGGATGAGCCAGATAATACCCATCTTGATTTAAGATAAAAGATTGGTCTGATAGTTCAGGATTGAAGTTTTTAACCATATCGATCAAAGTGCTACCCAGAGCATTCGTAATTAAAAAGCCTTGTCTTTCTCCTTTAGGATTAAAAATTGGAGTTGCGTAGCGAATTGTTGGCTTGTAAGGAATTTCTATTTTCCCCCTTTCCTTATTCAGATTTAAGGAAGACACATAGACTTCTCCTGGTTTTAGCTTCATAGTTGCCGAAAAGTAATCTGTGTCAGCTTTGTTTTGTAGTTGAGAATCTGGAATAACTTGAATATTTGTCCCGTCAGAATCTACGCGCACGATCTCCTTACCGCTGTTATCTATGTAACGCAATTGCATATAATATGGCTTTGCCTCCATCATGGATAAAAATGTGAGTTGCATTCGCTCAACCCAATCTTTATAAGGTGAATTAGTTTGTTTGTCTACTCCATTTCCTTCTCTAGCTCTAATCATTCCCTGAACAGCGGGAGTTTTGCGGAGAAACAAAATATCGGTTCTCAGATTTTCAAATTTGTTAATCATTTGATTTGCCGTGGAATCCACACTGTCACTAAGGGTTATTAATGCTAAATTTTGCAGTGCTTCTGTTGAAGAAGAAATTCCATACCAACCCACAATAGATACTGGAATCAAGGTACTTAAAATTAGGAGCAGCAGCAGTCGGTGCTGCATTTTTTGAAAAAAGTTGTTAATCATTGGTTACTATAAATGGGTTACTGGTAACTTGTACGCTCGCATAGTCTAAGTATAGGGAATTAGAAGATTGTACGCTGGCGTAGCGGATAGCATCTCATATTTGTAAAAACACTTCTTCTGGCTCCTTCCTTTTGGCTCCTGGCTCTTGGCTCCTGGCTCCTAGCTCCAATTTCTAGCTTGGCTGCTTTCATTGAGATTCTCCCGCGTAGCCAAAGTATAGGTAATTGGAAAATTGTACGCTGGCGTAGCCGAAGTATAGGGAATTGAGAATTGGTAGTAAAGAAAAAATAACAACTCCCAAATAATAATAACTCACAACTCACAACTAACTACACTGCTAATTGGAAATTATGTTTTGATTTGCACCGAAACCAATTATTAGTCCCGTTAATATCGCTGGAATTGTAGCGAGGTTAATCGCCAAAGCAATTGCTTTAATTCTTAAGGATATATTTGGCATTTTTGGGTACTCATAATTTATTTATCTCCTACAAAACTGCTTTCAAATCTAAGGCTGCTTCATTCAATTTTTGAGTGCCGACTTTAGTTTGACTGATACCGCAAGCGGTTTGGGCTGCGGCTTGATTGAGGGAGTTCATAGCTTGCACTACCTGTTCGATCGCGATCGATTGCTGTTTGGCATTCAGCGAAATTTGCTGAGAACTCAAAACCACATTGTTAATGGCATGGGTCACTCCTGCAAATGCCGCTGCGGTTTCTGAGGCAATATTCACGCCCGATTCCACTGTTTTAGTCCCTTCGTCTGTCACCATTACCGTTGAGTTAATCGCCCTTTGAATATCAGCAACTAATAGATTAATTTGCACTCCTGATTTTTTACTGCGATCGGCAAGTTTGCGAATTTCTGACGCCACCACGCCAAACCCCTTGCCGTGTTCTCCCGCCCGCACTGCTTCAACAGCAGCATTGAGTGCTAACATATTAGTCTGATTCGCCAAATCGCTAACTAAAGTTGAGATATTACGAATGTGATCGGTTTGTTCGCTCAACTCTATAATTTGTCCTTGGATATCTTGAACTTTAGTTTTCAAAGTTGCCATTGCTTCTAAAGTTTGTTCTACAGCTTTTGTGCCACCTCCAGCTAAATTTAAGGCTTGCATTGCTTGAACCACGGCGGTTTCGATCTGCTGTGATGTCGCCCTGGAAGATGCTCCCAATTCGTCCATTGTAGTAGTAGTTTGATTTACTGAAGCTGCTTGCTGACTTGCCATGCGTTCCTGTTCTTCCACGGTAGCTGCAATCTCAGTGGAAGAAGAGGCGATCGAGCTAATTGCCCGATCGATAGTTTGGGCAATTCGTGATGAAATCAGCCAAGCTATAACCGCACCTAACACCAATAAAAACACGGAACCAAATACCAATACCGAACTCAATAAAAGTAAAGATTCCTTCGTTTTTTTTGTGGATTGCTTAATCAAATCTAATTCTATTTCGCGAAATTGCCGATTCACTTCCACAAATTCATCCACAAATTTTGTCATTTTTCCTGTATTAAATATAGCCACTGCTTCCGCTGTCTTATTTTGTTGTAACAACCTAACTATTTCGCTAGAACCATCATAATACTCGTTGGATAGATAAAGCATTTTCTCTAAACGAGTTTTCTGCTCGGGATTTTTAATCATAAACTCCACACTCTTAGCCGACTGGCGAGCTAATTCTCCACCTGTTTGAAAATCATTTAAAAACTGCGGATTTTTATTAATCAAATACCCGCGCAAACCCCGTACCATTTGGTCAGCACCTGCAGACATATTATTTGTGTGACTGAGCACTTTTTCGATCCTTTCTACTTCTTGAAAATTCTTCAATACCTGTTCTGTCGTTGTATAAATTAGCACAGGGCAACCTAAATATATAGCTGCTGGTGCTACATAGGCAAGCAGCATTCTATTTCTAATATTTAATTTTATTAAGTTAGCCAACATATTTTTTCTCCTTAATTTAAGTAAGTGCATACAGGAATTAGATTCCTTAGTGAAATATCGCTTGAAAAGCGGATTTGGTATAACTAACTTCTTTAGCCATGCACGCATTTCAAGATAATTATCTCATGCTGAGTCCCGATCCTTACCAGTCCTGAGCTGTGCGTTGGATCGGGATTGCGAAGGAAATGAAGTATCAAGCCAGATGCTTCACTTGACTCATGATACATAGGCTTTGCGTAAGTCCTGTTCTTGATTTGATTCAAACCTCTTCATCAACAACAACTCCTCCTTTTGTCAGCAGTTTTTGCAAGTTCAGAATAGCCATCATTTTTTCCCCGTAAATAGCCGTCCCCCGTAGATATTCGCGGTTAGCAGAATGCAGCGCTGCCGGAACAGCAGCCATTTCCGACACATTTAAGTATATAATATCTAATATTTCGTCAACCACTATGCCAGCGACTAAATCCGCCACTTCAACAATGATCGCCTTAGAGAGATAATTTGCAGTATCCAACATATTTAAAGACATATTTAAAACACTGCGAATATCAATTAGCGTCACAATTTCTCCCCGTAAATTTATATTTCCCACTATGCGATCGGGAGTGCAAGGAACCGGAGTTACTTGGTTAATATCAGTAAATTCGCGCACTATATCCAACGGAATACCAAAGTATTCACCATTCAAAACCAACACCGCCAGGGAGATATTAATTGCCGCCTCATTTTCCCCCTCGCCTTGCAGCCTCAAATTATTAGCCCGCGATTTAAAAATTGCCTTTTCTTCCGGCGTAGCTTGCGGGCAAAAAACGTGACGATTGCTCAAACTTTTAGGATTTTTGCCTAACAATTTTGCATTTATTGACCACGGTAAATTTTCCGTGTCTGACTCACCTGCTGTTTCTTTATTACCTGCATTGCTTGGAGAAACAGGCCAGCTTTCCTCGGACTTTTTGGGAGAAGATCTAATTAGGGAATCGAGGTTCAGCAGCATGATAATATCGGCTTCGCAGCGGGCCAATCCAGCTACAAAATGATGAGAGGCTTGTGAATTCTCTCGCCCGTAAGATAGCTGCGGAGTGATAGCATCTTCTGAGATTTCCTTAACTTCGCGAACTTGATTGGCAATTATACCGACTTTCGATTCTTGCCACTCTATGACGATCGTACTATCTGTCACAGCATACTCTTGCCAAGCGTATCCAAAACGAAGATTCAGATCCATCACTGGCAGAATTTCGCCCCGAAGGTCGATCGCCCCAACAATATCTTGAGGTGCTTCTGCAATTGCTGTCAACTCCGGCAGCAAGAAAATTTCCCGAACATAACAGGCTTCTATACCGCAGAGAAAACCGTTCTGTTCAAAGATAAGATACGGTTTAGTTTCCATATTTTAGTGTACAGTTTCTTTACTGTATAATCTTAACAACTTTTTTTTAACATTCATCAGCAATTGACTAGCTGTCATTTTCCCCTGTGAATCTATGGGAGTGTTGGGCGGTAGTGCTTTCAGGATTTCACAAGATGAAGTGTACATTTTAATAGCTCTTTTTACTTGACCTTCTTTATGGTATATATTCCCTAGTTCTATATAAGCTGAAACAAAAGATGGACACATATAAATAGTCCTCTTTAATAATTTTTTTGCTGTTTCCAATTGCCCCTGTTCTTCAGCAATTTGAGCTTGTAAATAATCAGTATATACTGAGCCAGGCTCTACTTTCCTAGCTCGATTACAGTATTCTATTGCCTGAGAATAATTCCCGGCATTTGCCTGAACTTGAGCGATTAAAAAATAAGCATCAAAATTATGCCCCTGCAAGTCTATTGCCTCTTGTGCCTTGCTGATTGCCTCAGCATAATCTTTATCTTTAAATAATTTTTTAGCCTCTAAAATGAGCATTTGAGGCGTTTTATTTTGAGTATTTTCTGCTATTATTTTTTCTGTAACTGACACGACATTGTTCGGCAAGCCGTTCTCCACATAGCAAGAGGGCAGCATTTTTCCCAGCGGATTAGTTATGTTTGATACGGGCGGCATCTGGGGAAAATTGCTGTTAGTAGTAACATTAGGTGGCCTCGTTTCCCCTGTTAGCAACTCACCACTATCATCGCCCATAGTATCTGCTTTCGGGAATTCCCGAAATGCCGAGTTGGCTTCCCCTACCGTCGCAACCCTAGACTCTATTTCACAGCCTTCCTCCGGTAATGAATTCCGACGCTCATACACCACCGACTCCGGGAAAATCTTGGGTTCAAACTCGTTCATAATTTGACCGAAAACTTCAGCGTGACCAGTCATTAAATATCCTCCAGGTCTGAGGGTCTTGGAAAATTTTTTCAGTACCAGTGAAATATACTTATGTTCAAAATACACAAAAACGTTTCTACACAAAATTAAGTCTATGTTATAAATATTTTGGTAAATATTAGGAAACTCATCTGTGATTAAATTTACACAGCTAAAGTTGACACTTTGGCGCAATTCTAGATTAATTTCCCAATCATTTTGCCTCTGATGAAAATACTGCTTTTGTATCTGCGGTTCAACCAAGCGAAACGACCAATGACTGTAAACTCCCTGGGGGGCTTTTTTGATTACTTTTTTATTGATATCTGTACCTAATATTAATATTTTCCATTGCTCCCAATCGGGAATCAACTGTTTTAAAACAATAGCTAAAGAATAAGGTTCTTCACCGGTGGAGCAGCCCGCACTCCAGATTCGCAGTGTCGGCTGCATTCCCAATGTCTTGTGCAAGTTTCTTTTCTGCTCTATCAATTCAGGAAAAATTACTCTTTTTAACAGAGCAAACTGTCCTTTATCTCGCATGAAATAACTTTCAATTGTTGTTAATAGCAATACTAATTCGATCCATTCATTTTTACCTGCATTTTTTTTATCGGTTAAAAGTTTATAATATTTTTCGGGTTCCGTGATTTTTATTGCTCTCATTCGACTCAGGATTTTATGAGACAAATCCGCTCGATCTTGGGATCTGATTCGCACTCCAATCTCAGTAGTAATTAAGTTAATAAATAGCTGAATTATGGAATCATTCATGTCAACTCAGGTAGATTCGTTTAATAATTTTGGAAGGGGCAACTTTTACTGAGCTGGTGCTGAGTTTGTGCTGAGCATAGTTGCTAGCCTGCGGCTCGTCCGTTCGCGAAGGCGAAGGGAGCGGAAGGATAGTGCGTAGCTGAACTATTAGGAATTGGGGAACTTGTAAGCTCGTGTATTTCAAGTATGGGGAATTGGGAATTATAAATTGGGAATTATAAATTGGGAATTTAGCCGATCGCATTAACAAGAACAGTGTTACACCACATCATATCAGAAACTTGCCAGCTACTTAAAGGAAAAAGGCAGAAGGTAGAAGCCAGGAAAAAATTATCCCTTCTGCCTTCTACCTTCTGCCTTCAAACGCACCAATCTCCAACTTTAAGCTGGATATATCCGCAGGCGGCGATTGGGTTCTTCTCCAAAACTGTGGGATTTCAGGTGATAGTGTTCCACAAGTTCGTGCTGCATTTTACGGACGTTGGGAGAACGGGGTAGGAGTTCCACCGGCTGTCCCTTCGGAATGACAATTTGCTCGACTGCTAAGCGCGTTTCTTCGAGAGCTTCGAGCTCGTCAGAAGAACCGCTGCGGGCGAATAAGGCGAGGTCTGCCACTTCCGGGGTGCCCGGGTCATCCATGTCCAACAGGCGCCGCAAAGCTCTGGCTACGTGGGGAATAGTGGCGGCCTTAATTGTGTGCACGGGAACTTGGCGAGTTTTGGCCAAGTGCCTCAATTTCGACTGGTTCCGAACGTTCGATCGCAAAGCCACAACCACGTCAGCACTCTCAATATCCTTCGTCAGCAGTACCGGCAGGTTCAGCGTCGAAATCACCTGTTCGAGCTGGTGGCGAGGTATGCCGTAAGGATAAACGTGGAGGGGCAAATCTTCGCCGTTAGGGCCGACATTATGGGAATAGCGTCCGGCCTTGGGTACCGGTTCGACGGACAGGGATTCTTCGAGCAGTTGCTCGAAATACCGAGTCTCAGAAACCGGCGCGCTCTTAGCAGCTAAGTTCTCGCTGGGAGCGGGCATCGGCACCATTTTGCCAGCACTCCGCCACCCAGAGATCGGTGTGACGGGCCGGATTGCCGATACCGCAGCCGGCCCGCTGGAAGCTGCCATCCCCGGAAACCGGGCAGGGGGAGCGGCCGACTCGCGCTCGATAATTACTTCTCCTCTCTCGCTGACACTTCTGATTTGCTGGTTCGGTTCGCGTCCCCGCAGCAGAGTGTCGATCGCATCTGCAACTCGCTCGTGTATTACCCAGCGCTCGCGTTCGAGCATTTCGATGGCAATTTCAAAAGTTGGAGGTGCTTTGCGCTCCAAAACCGTCTTTTGAGAACCGCGGCGTCTTGCTTCGTCATCTCCCAGCGTCACCGCTTGGATGCCCCCAATTAAATCTGCCAGAGTCGGGTTTTTCATCAAGTTTTCGATCCGGTTCCCGTGGGCGGTACCGACCAACTGCACGCCCCTTTCGGCGATCGTCCGAGCCGCCAAAGCTTCGAGTTCCGTGCCGATTTCGTCAATCACGATCACTTCCGGCATATGGTTTTCCACTGCTTCGATCATGACTTGGTGCTGGAGTTCGGGACGGGAAACTTGCATTCTGCGAGCTCTGCCGATCGCCGGGTGTGGGATATCTCCATCTCCGGCGATTTCGTTGGAGGTGTCGATAATTACCACCCGTTTTTCCAAGTCATCGGCGAGAACGCGGGCAATTTCGCGCAGGGCTGTGGTTTTGCCGACTCCGGGGCGACCGAGCATCAAAATTGACTGACCGGTTTCCACCAAATCGCGGATTATGCCGATCGTCCCGAACACAGCGCGGCCCACCCTCAAAGTCAAGCCGATAATCTCGCCGCTGCGGTTGCGAAGGGCGCTAATTCGGTGCAGGGTTTGCTCGATACCGGCTCGGTTGTCGCCGCCGAAGTGGCCGACTCGCTCAATGCAATAGTTGAGGTGTGCCTTGGAAACCGGTGTTTGGGAAAGAGGTTCGGCCAAGGATGGAAAACGAGCTTCAGGTCGGCGGCCCAAATCCATGACAATCTCAATGAGATTGTTGCGCTGCGGGTGCTGCTCTAAGGGCTGCCGGATCTCATCTGGCACGATGTCTAATAATCTGTTGAGGTCGTCTGTAATCTGCATTCGCCTCGATGTGTTCGGTGACGTTTTCAACTTTTTAGTCAGTTGTCAGTTGTCAGTTGTCAGTTGTCAGTTGTTTTTTACTTCTAACTAATGACTAATGACTAATAACTTCTGACTAAAATTCTTTGAGCTGGGAAACTAGAGAACAAGCTAAACTCACGGCCTCCGAGAGAAGTTCTGGGACGGCTTCGAGCTGAGGTAGCCGAGATGTTTGAACTCCGGCTCCTGGGCGCGCGGCTGCCACCGGAACGGCATAGGCTCGATCGGTCTGGATTGTTTCTAACTGTTCTAAAATTGGTGATAGCAAAACCCTGGCATAGCTGCCGTAAGCTACACCTGCAATATATGGGACAGGGGGATCTGACAAATTTTTCCCGGCATCCTTCATCAGTCCCTCGGCTCTCAACTTGCTGACAGTGTGAGCATTAGTGCCGCCTGCAAGTTGCACGTATCCCGGCAACTGGGCAGCCAAAACTTTTTGACCGAGTTTGACCGCGGCTCTAGTAGTTCCTGTTCCGATATCTCCGCTCATTGGCCTACCGTCTGTTTGCCAAATTAGGGGACAAGGAAGGGGGGAAATTATTTTATAGAGTGTCCGCAAATAATCAATCAAACCGTCTCCATCGGGGCAACTAATTGCTATTACCTTGAGTTGAGCGACCCAGGGAGCTATGCTCGACCAAAGTCGCGCAAAATCTGCCTCTCTGCCTACTTGCGTGTGGATTTCTAGGGCGTCGGCACCGGATTGCAAGATTAAAGGTGCGATCGCGGCGGGAGCAGACACGTAAGAACGAGTATAAATCAGTTGGCTCGGACAAATCGGCAGACAGCGACCGCAGCCATAGCACTGCTGGTCTATCACCCCGGAAAAACCACTGCCAGCACTCTGAAAAACTATTGCTTCGGCTGGACATATTTTTTCGCACGGCCGCCAGCAGTCCACCGGACAATCGGCTGGGTTGAATTCGGCTTTGCGAAAATGCGGGTCTTCTCCATCGTTTAAACTCACCATCAGCAACGGCAACCCTTTGCCGCCAAACCTGCGGTTTTGAGTTCTTGCCTGTAATTCGCTGGCCACTTGTAGGGCTTCTTTCGCTGCGGCGACGGCGGCGGGATCTGCCGCGACATCGATACAGTCAGCGCCTGCTAGGGTGTAAGCCAAGGTGAGATTCCGTACAGCCGGTAGGTGTTGAAAGCTCGCCCCACAGATCAGCTTGAACCAATGGCCATCTTTTAATGAGTTTAGGGGATGATAATGTTCTGTCACCCTTATATGCTAATCCTTTGAGCTGAAAATTACGATCTGAAAATTTTTACTTAATTTTAAAATTTAGGCTGATACAAGCTGGAAACGCTACTGATAGCAGTAGCTCTGGTGCTGTTGGCCCTATATGTAGAGTTCTGAGGTAAGTATTTTTGAGAAATCTAATTTTTTTGATAGTGCCTAACGATGAGGCGATTTTCAACTTTGGCGATCGCTTTGACTTACAGACAGACTCTCTACCATATCATATTCGGCTGGATTTGGCAAGCCAAAAGTAGACTAGAATTTTTTTTTTGAAGTTGCCCTGCAGTGGCAGTTGCCATAAAGTTCGATCGAGCATTGAAGCCAATCGACCACCCGCAGATGAACATTCTTCTGTCTGACTTGAAGCTAAATTCATCTGCGTTAATCTACGATGCAACGAGCTCTACTACTTGCTCAGCCGCTTGTAAACCGTAGCCAAAGCATGGCTATCCCCCACATTTCCCGGAAACAAAACCACTGGTAAATTGGGAAACTGAGGATGATTCGCCTCGGTTTTCACCACCGAACAACCTGCGATAATTTGACCGATTTGCCTGACACTTTTCAGCGACAAACCTGTACTCAAAACATCATTAGAAGTAATACCGCCCTTGCTAATCAAAAACCCGATATCTGCAGGCAGTCCCCGCACGATATCCATCAATAAAGCAGAAACCGCCTCTCCAAATTTTAACCGGATTTCCGCATTTTTAAATTGTAGTTCCTGGCGGCTGGTATAAATTACAGGTGTTTTGCCATCGGCATGAGCAGTGCGGACTTTTCCGAGAGTTTCATCCAGCATTTGGGTGCGATACTCTGGCGAATCTTCGAGCAAGTGAGAGACATCTATTTCAATGCTAACTATATTGGGCTCTTTTAACAAGCGTTCTAATTGATCTGTAGTTTTCTTAACGTGGGAACCAACTATTACTGCACCCGGTTTGCCGCCCCTCACGTATTTTGCCATATTGTCGGCTGCGATGGGCTGGTGGCCGAGGTCAGCTAAGGAGGTTAAAATACTCGCCCCGCTGCGGAATAAAAACTTTTTGCCTTGACTGACTGCATCGAGAATGTGTTTGGCAAATGTGTCTAAATCGGCTTGGCTTTCGCCGTCAACAACTGCACATTGGTTGTCTGTCATGTCCATCAGTCGATCTAAACTTCCATAGCGGATGTCTGCGAGTAAAATGCGATCTACTGCATCACCTTTGATGCGACCTTTTGTTTTTTCTTCTACATAATCTGGCAGGTAACTGTGACTGTAGCCGAAGACTGAATCTTTGGCAAATTCGGTTTGGTGTACTGGTATTTCGACGCTGTTAACTATTAGGTAGTGTACGCTGTGACGGGTAATTCTTCCTCCTTCAAAAAAGGCGGGAATTAGAAAATGAGCGTCGAAGGGGCCGAGTTCTTCGGCGATCGCGTCGGTTTCGATGGGATAGTGACCGCGCAGGGTAGAATCGGAACGGCTAACTATTATGAAGTCTTCGATTTTTTCGCTGGCGATCACCTTTTTGAGATTTTGGCACACTTCGCGGGTGACACTGGCTGCTTTTTCCGGAGTTAGCGATCGAGTATTTGTCAGGATGAAGAAAATCGGGCACTTGTCGCGCAGCCCCAAACGCAGGGTGTCTTCGTCCCAACGTGTCAGCAGCAAGCAACTGTGCACGGTTTGAGAACCTGTCGGATCGTCGTCGAGAACTATAATCTTGGGTTTGGCAGAAGACATACTGACCTGGTTGTTAACGTCACCTTTCCAAGATATCCTTACCTGTTACGTAACAGGAAAAAATTTACAATAGTTATGATATTTTTTTCACAATTCTCATAACTTATAATTTGGAGAATGTGTTTGACTTCTAGCGGTTCAGTAAGCTGCATATTGCTACTGGGTAAGAGGCGCACGCAGCCGTGCACACTACTAAGTTTTGCCATTTTTAAAATTAGCGGCGTTTCGATCTTGCAACTTTTTCATTTCTGCTTGAACTTCCACGGCTACCTGCAAAGCTTCGTTGAGCAATCGTCCCGGCTGGCTCGATCTATCGCTTATTTGCAGGGCATTCAAATTTCTTAAGTTATTGGCAAACAATTCTGAGTTAGTAGCGACAAATTTTTTGTTTTCCCTAAGAATTCTTTCGGTTTTCAAAGCTCTAACTAAATCGTCTCTGATTAGCTGCAAAGCTTGAATTACTTTTGCGCGATCGCTGATTTTGACTTCCGCATTGCCAGCATCTTCTATCCGATCGTTAATTGCGATCGCTTCGATTATACCATTATAGCGATCGACATCATCAAAAAGATTAATTAAATGTTGGTTTTGCCGACTGCACCGAATTTTCCACGCATCCTCAAAGATTAAACCGACGATCGCAGCCAAGTGAAGGGCGAACCACAACAAATAAGCTCTACGAAATATCGCAACTAGCAGCCAACAACTGATTAGAACCAAAACAATTAAACCGACAGTTTTCAAAGCTTCGCGGGCAAACTTAGTCGCTGTCGGGGGTCGGTATACGCGATCGGGCCCCGCGCCGGTGAGGTGCTTGAGCTCACCGAGAGTAATTTCTAATCCCTGAATGTCAGCTCGCATAAATCTTTACAAATATTTGTTAATTATAAAGTTTTGTAGTAGAACAAGGGGCTCGTCTACAATAAACCTAACACTTTTTTCACCCAAAACTGCACTATGTCCGCACGTCCTATATACCTCGACAACCACGCCACAACCCCCGTAGACAAACGGGTACTTGATGCGATGCTGCCGTATTTCACCGAACAATTCGGCAACGCAGCCAGTATCAACCACGTCTACGGCTGGGAAGCAGAAGCAGCGGTAAAACAGTCACGACAAATCATAGCAGAAGCGATCAACGCCTCCCCAGAAGAAATTGTTTTTACCAGCGGCGCCAGCGAAGCAAATAACTTAGCGATCAAAGGCATCGCTGAAGCTTATTTCAGTAAAGGAAAGCACATTATCACAGTAAAAACCGAACACAATGCAATTCTCGACCCCTGTACCTATTTGCAAAAATTAGGGTTTGACATCACGGTTTTACCGGTGAAAAGCGATGGGCTGATTGATATAGGCGATTTGATCAAAGCGATTCGCGCGGAGACAATTTTAGTTTCAGTGATGACGGCTAACAACGAAATTGGCGTCATCCAGCCGATCGCAGAAATTGCAGCAATTTGCCGCGGAAATGACATTCTTTTCCACACAGATGCGGCACAGGCGATCGGGAAAATTCCCCTCGATGTAGAGGAGATGAATATCGATCTAATGTCCTTGACAGCCCACAAAATCTACGGGCCAAAAGGCATCGGTGCTCTGTACGTGCGCCGCAACAAACCGAGAGTGCAGCTAGCGCCGCAAATGCACGGAGGAGGCCACGAACGGGGAATGCGATCGGGAACTCTCTATCCACCGCAAATAGTTGGGTTTGCCAAAGCAGTAGAATTGGCAATTGCAGAAATGCCGTCGGAAACAGAACGAGTGGTTAATTTGCGGCAGCGTTTGTGGGAAAACTTGAGTGAATTGGGCGAGGTTTTTCTCAACGGTCACGCTACTAAGAGATTGCCGGGGAATCTCAATATTAGTGTAGCCGGGGTTGACGGTCAAGCGTTGATGTTGGGTTTGCAACCGGCGGCGGCAGTTTCTTCGGGATCTGCTTGCACTTCGGCGAAAATATCTCCATCTCATGTTTTAGCAGCGATCGGGCGATCGGACAAATTAGCTTATGCTTCAATTCGGTTTGGTATTGGTCGGTTCAATACCGAAGCAGAAATAGACGCAGTTTCCCAACACGCGATCGCAACTATTCAATCTCTCCGACAAGCACAAAAAGTAATGAGTTAGGAGTTAAGAGTTAGATCCCATCTGGCTTAAATACTCCCTTTATTTCTTAGTCTCTCTGGGCTAAGACTTCGTGTGTGTAGGCGCGGTTTCAACGGCCGACTTCCTTTAGACCTCTTGCATAAATTTTTGATGGATAGAACAACCGCAGATGGAAGGCAGATAAACACAGATAAACGCCGATAATTTCAAGAAGAGTGAATGAATGCAAGAGGTCTTTTGTTTGTGTAGGGGCGGTTTCAACCGCCGATTTCCTTTGACTCTTATTTAGAACCAAACACCTCGCGCACCCGATAAATCGGTTTTCCCTGCGACTCGTGATAAGTCCGCATCATCACTTCCGCCAGCAAACCAAAACAAAATAATTGCACTCCAGTTAACAGCAAAACCACGGCCAAAATGAGCAAAGGACGATTGCCAATACTTTGACCAAAAGCCAATTTTAGGAAAGTCAAATAAATCCCTAAAACCGTTCCCAACGTCATAGAACTTAGTCCCAAAAGTCCAAAAACGTGCATCGGTCGAGTCAGGAACTTTTTCATAAAAGAAATAGTTAACAAATCCATCAACACCCGAAAAGTCCGCCAAATCCCGTACTTACTTTGACCGAAACGGCGGGCGTGGTGTCGCACCGGAAGTTCTGCAATTCTCGCCCCTTCAATAAACGCCAACGCCGGCAAAAAGCGGTGCAATTCCCCGTAGAGATTCAAGTCTGCGACTAACTCGGATTTATAAGCTTTCAAAGAACAGCCGTAGTCGTGTAAAGTTACGCCTGTAACGCGACCAATTAACCAGTTCGCAATTTTAGAAGGAATCAACCGGCTAATAGTATTGTCTTGCCTATTTTTCCGCCAGCCACTCACTAAATCGTAGCCTTCATCTAACTTTGCCAACAACAGCGGAATATCAGCCGGGTCATTTTGCAAATCGCCGTCAAGGGTAACAACAGCACGGCCGATCGCGCGATCGAAACCTGCCGACATGGCAGCAGTTTGCCCGTAATTGCGGCGCAAAATTACAGCACAAAGGTCATCGCGAGTGCTGGCTAACTGCTGGAGAAGTTCAGCAGAACCGTCCTTAGAACCGTCATCTACACAAATAATTTGATAGCTGAGTCCAGATGGTTGGATAGAAGAGGCGATCGCCTCAATCAAATGAGGCAAACTTTCCACCTCATTATACACCGGCACCACCACCGAAACATCCAGAACAACCTCAGCCTCAGCTTGCTGTCTCGCCAATTTTTCCAAAAATAATGCAGCGTCCATTTTTTTATTTGATAATATCAACAGTCAACCGTCAACAGTCAACCGTCAACAACTAACTAGGTTGATAACTTGCCACAACTTTACCATATCCCCGCAACTGCTGGTAATAAGCTTGACTGACTCGATCCCCATCCTCCGACAAAACATCGATACCTATACCGTTGCGACCTTGTGCTTGTCCCGAACTGTGAATGTAGCGATTATCTCCGAGATATAATCCTACATGAGTTGCCTTTTCTGGCGTACCAAAAAATACTAAATCCCCCGGTTCTAAAGCACTGATACTAATAGATTTAGTAAAAGCTTCCTGCTGATAAGCATCCCTCGGCAACCAGATCCCGGCAGCCACAAACGCCGCTTGCATCAAGCCAGAACAATCATAATTTGGCCCGACTGTACCGCCCCAAAGATAATAATTGGATTGGTGCATAGCCTCGCGAGCGAAAGTAATTACAATGGGTAATTTTTCCTTGATTTCCGCCTCAGAAACCACCAGAGGATGATACACTGTTTCTGTCGGGTCGAGCAACTCAACATCTCGAAGATCCAGCCATCCCGGATAATCATCTTCGCACAGCCGCACCATTACAGCCATTGTATCCCCCTCAATAACCGAGTGTATGCCATTTCTCCCCCCCTTCATAAGCTGGGGGGGGTCAACTACTCGCAAATGTCGCCCCAGCGCTGCTTGAGTTGCCAATCGATCGCACTTTGGGGAATCGTAAATATTTATGTGCGATCGGGCTCGGTACTCCACAACATCAGATAATTGATAATTGGCCATTGCTAATTGCTCATTGTTTGCTGTTAATTGTTCGCATTTAACGATAGATTGCCATTAGCTGCTAGCCGTTAACCGTTAACCGTCAGCCATCAACCATGACATTTTTTCACAAAGACGAACAATTAGAAAATCTCGGCAGTAGCATTATAGACTCCGCCTTGTCAGAATTTACAGGATTAAGTGGCGATCGTATAGCCATTACGTGGATAGTCTACGATCCGCCGGTGCGAGTCAATACAGGCGGCGCCCTGAGTGCAGAAGAATTTTGGAAATATCAACCCCGAGGTTTTAGCAACCGAGCTTCCGAACGAATTTATCCAGCCAGCATCGTCAAATTATTCTACCTCGTTGCCATCTGGGAATGGGCGCAAAAAGGCATGATTCAAACATCGCCAGAATTAGAACGCGCCGTCCGAGATATGATAGTGGATTCCAGCAACGACGCCACCAGTTTAGTAGTAGACGCGCTCACCGGCACCACCAGCGGCCCAGAATTATCACCAGGCCCCTTTGAAACTTGGAAACAGCAGCGAAACCTCATCAACCGTTACTTTCAATCATTAGATTGGCCGGAATTACAAAACATTAACGCCAATCAAAAAACCTGGTGTGACGGCCCCTACGGTCGCGAGCGAGCATTTCTGGGAGAATTAATGGAAAATAGAAATATGCTGACGACAAATGCAGCGGCGCGTTTGCTGCACAGTATAATCGGCGGCGTAGCTGTTTCGGCCCAAGCATCGCAAGAAATGATGGGTTTAATGAAACGCAGTTTAGACCCAGCCGAATTAGAGGCAGATCCTGAAAATCAAGTTACAGGTTTTGTAGGTGGCGGATTGCCAGAATCAGCAAAATTATGGTCAAAAGCCGGACTGACAAGTCAAGTTCGTCACGATGCTGCTTATATTGAAATATCGGGTTTGCGGCCGTATTTGTTAGTTGTATTTACTGAGGGGAAAGAGAATAGCAAGAATGAAGAGATTTTGCCATTTATATCGCGGCAATTTGTCGAAGCGATGAAAGTGCTTAATTAGACAGGAGTTACCGAAAAAGTGCTTGGCAACACAGTTGGTAGAAGTAAGGTGCGCCGTGCGCACCCTACAGATACAGTTTATACCTAAATCATAACTTTCTCACTTTCCTCTTCCATCGCATCGAACCATCGCCTCACCTCGGAACGAGTTAAAACTACAAGCAGATGCCTCGATTGCTTAGGCAGTTCGACAATTTATCTAAGCATCACTACAATCAATCAGTAAAAAAATGACTAACCCTAAATACACATCTAAAAGTGAAACAGAGCGAGTTTTCGATGTTTTTGCAACTTTCAATAAAGATGCTAAGAATATTCAATCTCCCCTAAACATTGATACTGAAACCTCCAGTCAGTCAGTTTTAACTATGTCTTCTTTAGGACAACTGGGACGATTTGGCAACCAACTTTTTCAGTACGCTTTTCTGCGAATCTGTGCCCACAAAACAGGAGCTTTAGTGGAATGCCCCCCCTGGATTGGTCAAATTCTATTTGGACATAATGACGCTCCAATTTCCCGTCGGCTAGAGCCGGCCATTGAGCGTAAAGATGATGAAAAAATTTTATTCGATATAGTCCCAGAATTTGTCCCTTACGTTGAAAAACTTGCCGGCGCAAAGAGTCGTCGTATTGGCTCAGAAATACTTGAAAATGGGATAGAAAATGTCGATTTATGGGGCTTCTTCCAGATATCAACTCGTTTACTTGCCCCTTACAAGGACTATATTCGCTCACTATTTCAACCTGTGAGTGAGTTGAATTTTTCATTGGAAGAAGGTCTGAAGATTCTTCGCTCTAAAGGCAAAACACTTGTGGGAATTCATATTCGTCGAGGTGATTACATTACTCAAGTACGAACAGGATTTACTTTAGTTTTCCCGGAAAGTTGGTATTGTGAATGGTTAGATACAATTTGGAATGATTTGGAAGACCCAATTCTATTTCTCTGTAGCGACGATATAGATAGAATTCTGCCTGCTTTTGAAAAGTTTTCTCCTGTCATAGCGCGAGATTTGCAGGTAAAAGTACCTGAAGTAATGCAAGATAAAAACATAGAATTCTACATTGATTTTTTTATCTTGAGTAAATGCGATATCGTTGCTACGAGCAATAGTGTTTTCAGTTTTGCCGCTTGTCTATTGAATGAACATGGTCGAATGTTTGTGCGTCCACACTGGAACTTTTCCTCAAGGTTTATTGTTTTCGATCCCTGGGACAGCGAACCATTGCTATGGATAGGAGATGGGAAACCGAAATTCTTTAAAAATTTGCCTGAAGTGGTTTTTACTACCTATGCTACCCAAGGTCTCTGGTCAACGCTCAAAAGTTTGTTTTTTTTCGCTCCTAGAAGTTACCTCAAGCAGTGGGCAATCCGAGTTTACTTGGGTTACAAAATCCAAGGATTCGTCGGCGTATTTAAAACCTTTGCGTCTATCTTGGGTTGGTACTCCTGGTGAGATAGCTAGTGCAGTCTCAACATTACGTTGCAACGTTAAATTCATTAACGTTCGATCGCTTCCGATCGCGTCACCCTTGATTCATAAACGATTAAATAGAACGGAGAGGGAGGGATTTGAACCCTCGAAGGATGTTAACACCCTTAACAGATTAGCAATCTGCCGCTTTCGACCACTCAGCCACCTCTCCAAGATGACAGTAACTAACTATAGCACACACATCTTATTTTTGCCAACCCCTAATTTAAAAATTCCTCAATCCCTTACTCTGTATACTTTTCGCCCCCTCAACCGCCAGCCTCTGCCCCAAAGCCCCTAGCCTTCAAGTGCTTTTCCCAACTAAAATTGGAACTCAAAAAGAACCTCTTAGTATACAAATATCCCAATCGGTACAGGTGAGCCTTGCGATCGGCATCGAGATTAAAGTCCGTCGTTGTCACCCCAGCTTGAGTCACATCAATATTAATCACCCTGCCTTTATCCATTTCCCGCTGGTGATAGCGGTCTCTTGCTTTCATCATCGTTCTGAACATCGCCGCCAGCATCGACAGCGGAGTATCAATCTTAACTTTACTCTCAATTCCACTATCAACTAATCGAAACCCAAAGGTAAACCAGCGGGGCACAGCGGGAGTCGAACCGACGGATGGTTTGTCATAAATCCACAGGGGGAAATTGCTCAGAATGCCGCCATCTACAATTAAGTCATCGCCCAGTTTTCCCGGTTCAAAAAATAGGGGAATACTCATCGACAATCGAACGGCTTCAGCCACGCTAAAATCTTCTGGATGTGTGAGCTGCAACTGCTGGTATAAAGCATCGGAATCCGCCGATTCCTGCCGCCGCAAGTCGTCGGGCAGCACCAACATTTCACCGCGAGTGAGGTTAGATATTACTACTTTTAATTCCCGGTCTTTTACGATTTGTTTGACATCGGCAAAAGTGTGCAAGTTACCTCGACCGAGCATTGCTTCCAGCCACTGCCGGAACGGCTGCGCGGAATATTCTCCCATCTGACGGCTAACTGTTAGGAAAAGCAGCGTCCAAGCAGGAGATTGCAAGTCGTCGGCGGGGTCGCCGTTTAAAATTAAAGGGCTGTTTTTTTTAGTTAAAAATATGCTGTAATCGAGCTGTCCTAAAATTTCCTCTAAATCATCAATTGACAAGTCGGTTGCCAATACTGCGGCAGTAATTGCACCGGCAGAAGTACCTGCCAATTTTCGCCAGCGGATGCCCAAATCGCTACAGCACCTGAGTGCTCCTAAAAACGCAACGCCGCGCACGCCACCGCCTTCAAAAACCCCGTCGGCATAGATTTGACCGTTTTCGTCGGGAGGCGGAAATTTGCTGAGAATAGTTTCTTTCTCCGTTGCGGTCATTCTGACACCGGGTTCTTGCAAAATTTGCTGCGGATACCACTTGCTCATGGGAAATACCTCGGATCGATTTGGGATTTTAGATTTTAGAGAGATATCTATTGTTCTGGATTTTTGTCGGCATCCATTGCCTCTTTGACGTATTGTTGAACTTGCGATCGCACTTGTTCGTAAGCCACCGACGCGCACCAAGGTCGGAGAGATAAAATAGTTGTATCGGGAGTAATCTCGGCTACCAAACAAGTCGGGGGCGGATTCTCCAGCACCAGCGGGTGAGAGTGGGCAATTTCTAATAACTCAGCTACAGTTGGACGAATTGGCCGATCGCCAATATCAATCCTCAAGTCAACTCGCCTCGTTCCCATTGCCGTTGTATTTTTCAATGTACCGTTAAACAACTGATTGTTCGGGACAATAATTTTTATGCGATCGTCTGTCACCACGGTTGTTGAAAAAATCCCGATGCTATCCACTACTCCCTTAACATCGCCAGCTTCAATCCCATCCCCGACTTCAAAGGGCCGCAAACTAATCAACATTACCCCAGCAGCAAAGTGCGACAAAGTATTTTGCCACGCCAAACCAATGGCCAAACCCGCTGCACCCACCACCGCAACCACGCTGGTAGTTTGAATTCCCAACTGATTCAAAGTGGCGACTACTCCGACTACCAAAATCGTAATTTCAGCAGCTTGAACTAAGAATTTCCTCAGCGTGGCTTCGGTGCGACTCAGAGCTCGGCGAGTCACGCGACCAGCAAAGCCGATCGCAAATCGCGTAATTAACAAAATGCCGATCGCCCACAGCAGTTGAGGTATAATTTTAAACCCCAATTCTACGAATTTTTTCGAGAATTCTTGGGCTAGTTCCAAGGCTTGTGTTCTTTCTGCATTTAGTTGAGAATAGAAGGTTTGGGCTATTGGTAAAAACGTCTGAATAACTGTCATATCAATGGGGAATTGGGACTTGGAAAGTGAGAATTGCAGTCTCAGTATTATCGCTTATTACGAGAGTCCGACAGGGGTTTAAACCCCTGTCTCATAGCGAAAGTCCTTTTTTAGAGGACTAAATTCGATAATTTTATCCTTCAAACTCTTGAGTCGGTTTAAACCGACTTTAGCTATGAGCCAGGGGTTTAAACCCCTGCCGGACTAATGTTAATAGTTTACTGCTACGCGGGGCAATCGGTGTTTAAAACCGCAGAGAATTTCCCACGAAATAGTCCCTAAAGTCGCGGCCCAATCGTCAGCAGTAATTTGATATTCCCCATCTTTGCCCAACAGCGTCACCACTTCGCCGACTTCTAAATTGGGAATATCCGTTACATCCAGCATTAATTGATCCATCGTTATCGCGCCCACTTGCCGCACGAACTTACCCCTGATTAAAACCTGCATTTTATTAGAAAGATTGCGCGGAATGCCATCTGCATAGCCGATACCAATTACGGCAATCTGTGTCTGCCGCTGAGCTATAAATTGATGGCCGTAACTGACGCCGATTCCGGCTTCAATTGTTTTCACCTGCGTTACCCTAGCTTTTACCTGCATTGCGGGCTTCAAATTGGATCTCGACTGCAAGTGAGGTGCTGGATAAAGACCGTAGGTAGCTAAACCGACTCGCACTAAATCGTAGTGCAAATGCGGGTCAGCGAGGGCGGCAGCAGAGTTTGCCAAGTGCAGGCGAGGGGGGGTAATTCCTGCTATTTTAATTTGCTCGATCGCCTGTTGAAAACGCTGGTGCTGCTCTATCATAACTGCGGGGTCGGGACTATCTGCTGTCGCCAAGTGAGAGTAAATACTGGCTAATTTTAAATTGGGCAACCGCTTGACTAATTGCACAAATTCTGTAGCTTCCTGCCAGGGCGTACCCAGGCGAGACATTCCCGTATCTAACTTAGCGTGAACAGGCAAAGATTGGTTAAGACCAGCGAGAACTTCCGAAAAAATTAGGGCTTGTTTGGCAGTACAAATGGTCGGCTGCAAGTGCCAATGGGCGATCGCCTTTACTTGTTGGGCTGTATGGGTTGCCCCCAACAGCAAAATCGGCGCTTCTATCCCAGCTTCTCGCAATTCTATTCCTTCGGGAATTGTCGCCACTCCCAGCCAACTAGCACCTGCTTGCAATGCTATTTGACTGACGGCAACAGCACCGTGCCCGTAAGCATCTGCTTTCACAACTGCCATCAGTTCTGTGTGGGGAGATAAGAGCTTTTTAAGCTGTTTTACATTGTGAGTTAAAGCTGCTAAATCCATTTCTACCCAAGCCCGCTGGCACAGTCCCCCGTCACCGTCCCCCAGCACCGTCTGGCGGGATTCTTTTGTCGTTGCTTCTGCGGTTGTTTTTTCCCCACTCCTCATTGTTGATCGCTCCTACTTGCTTACACCATTAAAAACTGCTCGGAGATTTTACCCTAAGTTTGATTATAATAATATTCTCTCTTTAATCAATGTTAATTGGTGTATCATAGCACCAAAAATACCCGGTGAAAACTATGGACGGACTGGCCTACCTACATTTAGCTGAAACTTGGGAAACGGCTGCAGGTCAAACTCGATCGACCCACTCAAAAATTCACCTGAATTTAGCCTCTACTCCTTTACTTTTCTTTACGATCGCTCTCACAATTTTCAATTTAGTCAATCCCTCACTCGCCATCAAAAAAGGTGATTCAGGCTCGGAAGTAGCCGAGCTCCAGAAAACTCTACAAAACGCAGGCTATTTTCGCGGTAGGGCTACAGGATTTTACGGTTCTCTCACCCAGGCTGCTGTGAAAAAGTTTCAAGCAGAGAACAACCTGAAAGTTGACGGAATTGTTGGCCCTAAAACCTTGTCAGCACTGAAAGGTAAGCCGGAGGAGGCGAATAGTGAAGCTGCGGAAAAAATCGCGCCAAATGTCGATCAATCTTCGCCATCTCCTACCGCCCGAGAAAACAAAAACGAACTAGAAGATCCAACTAAAACTCAGCCCCAAGAACCTATATTTCAAGAACCCTCTCTGCCACCATTTAAAACTGAAAAGCCCGAGCAAAAAGAAAGTGAATTACCACCTAAAAGGCTAGTAAATCCTCCCGACAACACTCAAGGAAAAATGACCTTGAAAAAAATAATTTACGGCAACATCTCGCCAAAATCAATAGTTTATTCGGGCTCTGGTTTGTTTTTTGCTCAAAACATGATGTACCGCCACACAATCACAGTTTACGACAGGAACTTTAAATTAGTCAAGACTATTCCGGATACAGTAAACTTGTCGAAGTTCGGCTTTTCTAAATTCCAAGGTAATTATCAAGGCTCTCCCGTAGAAGCTGCTTTTTCAACAGATGGCAAATATGCCTATGTATCCAACTATCAAATGTACGGTTCGGGGTTTAGGAATCCGGGGAGCGACAGGTGTTCTCCAGCGGCAAAACACGACCAAAGTTTTCTGTACCGCATCAATACCCAAACTTTGAAAATAGAAAAGGTAATTCCTGTAGGTGCAGTTCCGAAATTCAATGCTGTTTCGCCTGACAATCGCTTCGCGCTAGCTAGCAATTGGTGCAGTTGGGATTTGAGCGTAGTTGATATCAATAAAAATCTCGAAATCGAGCGCGTGAAACTCGGTGCATATCCTCGGGGTATTGTTATCACTCCTGACTCAAAAAATGCCTATGTTGCCATCATGGGTTCTTCCGATATTGCGAAAGTGAATCTCATAGACTTTTCGGTAGAATGGCTGAGAAATATTGGCAATGCGCCGCGTCATTTGACGATCGATCCCAATGGAAAGTATCTGTATGCCACTTTAAATGGTGAAGGAAATGTGGCAAAAATTGACCTAAAAACGGGTAAATTAGTGGACAAAGTGGCTACTGGAAAAGCCCCTCGCAGTATGACTATTTCTGATGAAGGCAAACTGCTTTATGTGGTGAACTATTTCTCGAATACTGTTAGCAAAGTTAGGACGAGCGATATGAAAGTGCTGCAAAAAGTTAATGTTAATTCAAGCCCGATCGGGATTACTTACGATCCCGACACTAATCAGGTTTGGGTAGCTTGCTATTCGGGCAGTATTATGGTGTTTCAAGATTAATTTAGTTGTTTGGTAGTGAGGTGAGGGCTTCAGTCCTGACTACAAACAAGGGCGATTAAATGTTATTGTGGGGCGGGCTAGGAGCAACGCCCCTAAAATACTATTTGGACAACTTTAAAGGCTTCACCAGATACTCAGAAGACTTAGCAGGTACTTTGCCTTTTTTTGCCATAGCTTGGTAAATCATGGCTGCTACTTCAGCGCGAGTTGCTGTTCTATTAGGCTGCAAAAGTGTGCGCTTCGGGTGGTTGACAACAATGCCAGCTTCCGTGGCTGCTGCTACTTTGTTAACTGCCCATTTCGGCACTTTTGCCCTGTCTGTATAAACTTGTAAAGTTTTGGTTGCTTTTGTTGATGGTTTCAGGTTTAAACCGCTCGCTAAAGCGGCAATGACTTCGACACGCGGAATCTGTTTGTCGGGACGGAACTCATTGTTTGGGTATCCTTTAAGATATCCAGTTTCGACGGTGTGGTCGATCGCAGGAGCGGCAGGGCTCTTGTCTTTTACGTCTTTAAAATCAATCGGTTTTCGGATCGGCTTTTTATCGTCGGACATTCGCTGAATTAAGCGGGCTAGTTCGGCTCGCGTCATCGGTTCGTCGGGGCGAAATTTGTTGTCGGTAGAATCAGCAAAAATTTTCCCATCGACTAAAGCGACAATGAACGGACGCGCCCAATATTTGTCTGGAACATCGGAGAATCTAACGGGCCCAACTTTGGGTTTATCGGCTTTGGGTTTATCGGCTTTCGGTTTGGTAATTGCTGGAGCGGGAGTCGATCGCGCAATTGGCTTGGGAGGAACAACGATCACCCCCACGGGAGGATTTTGCGGTAAAATCGGCCCTAAAGGTGCAACAGGTGCGACTTCCCGTTGTGAAGGAATGAGCGTTGTAGCCGGCGATCGCAAATCCGAATTCGGCGCCGCAGGCGTTAATATTCCCGGGCTCGCGGGCGTAACACCAGGTTGAGAAAAAACGGCTGGAAATTGCCAATTTCTGGCATTCAATCGATCGGGATTTTTACCCGCTACCCAAAATAAAATTGCTCCCATCGTGCCGAAGGCAACCAAGATCGCAATCAATTCATCCAATCCTAGAGGGTTTTTTTCCCCTGACGGGGGTTGTGAAGAAGACATATTGTCACCTACATATCAATGTAGAAATTAAATCACATATTTTTTGGGTCTGGGGGAAACACAGAAGGCTAAATCAATTATTCCAAAGTTTTCACTCTCTATACCTGCGCCGGCGTGGCATCCGGAGGATAGATAAAATCAACTTTTACGGATCTCGGTTGCTGATTTTCGCAATTTTTTACTCAGCGCCTTCTACTCCCGAAAGAGCGACTTCGACTCGGTTGACGAGAATTCCTACCACTACCAAAACTCGGCTGTCGCTTGTATTGATTTTGAGGCTGCTGCGGCGATCGCCTCAAAGTGCTGCCACCGTAACCCGAACCGGTCGATCGATTACCATTTGGACGTGCGGAGGGTGTTACTGGCTGGTTAGATGTGGGCGAGCGCAAGCGGCCGGTCGTCCTTAAAACTTGACGGTTTCTCACCTCATGAGGCGGAGTTCGGTAGCGAGTTTGATATTGGTTAACAGCTTGGCTATAAGTATTGCCATAGCCGCCATATCCTGTCATAATTCCCGGCTGATAGACTGGCGGCATATAATATTGCGGTCTAAATAACAAACTGCCGATCGCCTGACCAGCTATAGCCCCAGCAAACGGCGCCCAGAAGCCTGACTGCTGCCGAACCACCACTGTTTGTGGCTGGCCTGTTTGAGGATTAGGAACAGTTTCGGTAACGTTGTGAACGTACTCAATTTTAAAATCTTCTGTCAAATGCAAAACCGCTTGATTGTTATCCAAATTTAGATAACTTTTCTTGCCTGCCGATATTTCTTCCTCTGTTAAGCGAGCCATTTGCAAATCCCTAGTGCGGTAAACTGGGGGACTGCCGGCGGGAGTATTCAGCAACATTAAACTGTATTCGCCATCCGCATCGTCGTAGGTAGCTTGCTGTACTGCATATTGACCTTGACTTAAATTATTATTTGGTGCAGGGCGCACTGTGTTAATATTTGGATTGCCAGCAGGATTTGTATAAGTTTGTGTGCGAGGGGAACCGCAGCCGGTTGCCGTCCACAAAAAAGTTAAAGCCATTAAATAAATTGTCAGTTTTCGCAGCATCATAAATAGTAATTTATAATTTGTAATTGGGCATGGGTTGTTTGATAATTGCTCCTTCTTCCTCCTTACCGACATCGGTTAGAGCCGTAACATCAGTTACATCGGTTACATCCGTTACTGAATGCGTTGCAGGACTTCTTCCTTCCTTAAAGCGGAATAAGTTCGGGGAAATTGACTAACACTTGGTCGTTGGTAAGTTCGTCTCCCAACTGTGCAGGAGAAAAATGAACTTGCACAGCTCGGAGCCTTTCTTGGTAATGTAAATTAATCAGTGCTTTTAAACCGACTTTCAGCGGGCTGATGTCAGCGAGGTCAGTTTCTAGGGCAGGAACTTCGCCTTCATAAGCAACTGTCAGCATCACCACCACATTTCTAGTTACAGGCAAAGACAAGGGGGAATTTTTATCGTAAACAGATGTACTGTATTGAGGCTCGCTGAGATAGCGATCGGCTGAATCAATGAAAAGTTCATCCACATAATCGCCCGCTTCGCCTTCATTCCAAAAAACATCGCCTTCATTGGCGGCTGATTGCCAGTAGTTGTCGTACTGCAACAGGTGATTGCAAATTTCTACAAGACCTTCTCCTAAAACTGTTATGTCGCCATCGGCATCAATTGCTTTTCTGGCGGTGCGGTTGAGAACTCCTAACAGCGGTGCAACTTCTTCGCCTGTTAGGTGAACGAACACCCGGCAAACTGCCAGTCTCGTTTTACCTGTAAATTGATTGAATCGATCGCGCCAAGCATTCATAATAACCTAGAGTTGTAATCTGTAGGGCTATATTTTCAACGATAACAGGTGATTTGAACTCTTGCCGTCTACCCTCAGATTGATCTCAAGAGTATTTTTAGCGATTGCCTCCACAACATACTATCTCACTATGACTCACCTAATTTTATAGCAGTTTTCAATCGTATCAAATACAGTAGGGAAACGGCACAGCCTTGTCGTGAGGGGGAGTGGCGACTTTTAATAATTGGTATAAGA
This sequence comes from Microcoleus sp. S13C4, assembly GCF_036700865.1. Taxonomy (NCBI): domain Bacteria; kingdom Bacillati; phylum Cyanobacteriota; class Cyanophyceae; order Oscillatoriales; family Microcoleaceae; genus Microcoleus; species Microcoleus sp. S13C4. The sequence continues at coordinate 17,033 of NZ_JAUBPS010000023.1, read as the reverse complement.
TTGAGGATAGTAGCAAAACTTTTTAAAATTGATATTAATTCAACGATCGTTTGCTTCGCTGGAATATGATATTGTGTGCTATCGATTAATCTGTCAATTGTTTGTAGTGCTTCGCGATGATCGCAATGACAAGAAATTGTAGGGGGTAGATAATTTTAACTCAAAAAACCTCCAATCTTGCAAGATTGGAGGTGCGCTAAGCGAATACTTTGGTTTGAGATAACTATTTGACGATCGCGCTTTGGACTTGTTATATCGCAATTTCAGAACTCAACTCGGCAACTGGCGAAACCGCCAAATCCAACTCACCGCCTGGAGCTTCTGGGTGTTCGCGAACGGCTGCAACCGCATCTACTGACTCAGCTACAGCACCCGCCGCCGCGCAATCGAGCAAGGTTGGAACTTCCATGTATCCAGAAACACCTGCATCTGCGAGCGGCTCGATCGACTCTTCAAAAACTTCAAAATTATCGGTCATCGCAGCGCAAGCAGCAGAAGCGCGCTTGCCGGCGCGGTAGCTCATGTAGGCCACACCGCCACCCAAAACTCCCGCCAAACCTAGGAAACCGAGAGCTCCTGTTTTGTAGGATTTCCACGGATTCATTCGCTCCGAACCGCCGGAACCTAGGATCGTTAGCCCCGGCCCCGAATCAGATTTACCCCCCCCAGAGTTACTGTAGGGACAGGGGAAAGCAGATGTGGCGTCACAAACAGCGATGCTACTTGCGATCGCGACGACCGAAGCAATGCCAGCTAACACTTGAAACTTCTTCATGGTGTTCTGGAGATTGTAAAGGATAATTAAAAAATTAATGGTAACAGCTCTTTACAAATGTATCAACTCTGTGCGCCTTCCCAATCGCGGATCGATCGCAAAAGTCAGCTATAGCCTCACGCAATTCAAATTTAAAATTGCCCGCTTAAACATCTTAAATGGTTGCTCTGTAAGCGTTGCGGCTAATAAATCGGTAGAAGTTCAAGTTTTGTTAACCAATACTTTGATCGCGCCCAAATTAGAAAATCTGAGGTGAGACAGAAGAAAATTTAGTTACAGAGCGGCAAACACTTGGTGACAAACTACTTTTAAGGCTACTTTTGTAAAGGCTTAGTTATTGGAATAACTCTTATTTTTATGACAGACAACGCGACTCAAGGCATTGACCGATCCCCTCGCCGATTGTTGGTGACCGGCGGGGCTGGATTTATCGGCTCGAATTTTGTGCATCACTGGTGCAACAGCTATCCGGGCGATCGAGTAGTCGTACTCGACGCTTTAACCTACGCCGGAAACAGACAAACCCTGGCAACTTTGGAAGGAGGAGAAAATTTTCGGTTTGTGCAGGGGGATATTTGCGATCGTACCCTAGTCGATACCTTGCTCAAAGAAGAAAACATCACCACAGTCGCCCACTTTGCCGCAGAATCCCACGTTGACAGGTCAATTATCGGGCCTGCCGCCTTTGTTCAAACAAACGTTGTCGGCACCTTCACACTTTTAGAAGCCTTCCGCAAGCATTTTGAAGCAATTGATGAGTCCTCTCTCAAAGCACAAATGCGCTTCCTCCACGTTTCTACCGACGAAGTTTACGGCAGTCTCGGCCCCGATGACCCAGCCTTCACAGAAACAACTGCCTACTCGCCCAACAGTCCCTACTCAGCCTCCAAAGCTGGTAGCGACCACCTCGCCCGCGCCTATTTCCACACCTACGGCGTCCCGACAATTATCACCAATTGTTCCAACAATTACGGCCCCTATCACTTCCCAGAAAAGCTCATTCCATTAATGTGCATCAATATGCTATTGGGCAAACCGCTGCCAGTTTACGGCGACGGTCAAAACGTGCGAGATTGGCTCTACGTTCTCGACCACTGCCGCGCTTTAGATGCCGTTATTCACCGTGGTCAGCCTGGGGAAACCTACAATGTTGGCGGCAACAACGAGGTAAAAAATCTCGATTTAGTAAAAATGCTGTGTCAGCTAATGGACGAATTAGCTGAGGATTTACCGGCCCGTCCTTGCGAACAATTGATCACATTTGTCAAAGACAGAGCCGGGCACGATCGGCGTTATGCTATTGATGCCACCAAAATTAAAACAGAGTTAGGTTGGACTCCCTCAGTAACAGTTGAAGAAGGTTTGCGGCAGACTGTAGAATGGTACTTAGCCCATCGGGAGTGGTGGGAACCCCTGCTTTCGGAGGAATATCAAACTTACTACCGGAAAGTCTACTCTAATTAATCTTCCCTGGACGCACGGGCCGCTAGCAACCGGAACCGGTAAAAAACTTGTTTTCCAGCTCAAGAGTGCGTCCAGAAAGGTTTCTGTCTTGCCTTCAAGCTTTACATTTAAACTCCAGGCGCAGAAACTGGGTTTGAGGGAGGAAAATCTTTCGTGGAGTGCGATCGATCCGAGTTAAAAAACCTGTTGTCTTGGGTCTTTGCTCCTAACTTCAGATTTAATTAAACGAAGGTATGTATCACACATATTTGCTCTTGTCAATCTTTGTGAAGATTTAGTTAAAGATCATCCGAAACGCATAAATTCAAGTGTTTGTAGCTGATAATTTTAATAGAGTTACAAGATTAAGCATTTTAGAAGCTTTTAGGAAAAACAAAAAGCACCAATGACCGAAATAAACTGGCTCAAGCACGTCCAAGAACCTAAATACTGGCTGTTAGGCATCGCCTCCGGTTTGATTGTCCTACACCTAACTCTGACTTCCCGAACAAACGACACTGACCTGTTCGGCACAATGTTCCTGTTTTGGGGAGTCGTAGCATTTCTCATTTGGGAAAGGCACGAATCCTTAACTTTTGAAAGCGGAATTTTCGCCAGCTTCTTTGGTTCATCGTTAATTGCTTTAATATTGCTCAAAAGTTCGTCGATATCGGGATACGACTTTTTTATCAGAGCAACGCCTTTTTTGTCGGGAATCAGTCTCGCATTGCTGGCTTCTGGAACAAAAGGACTGAAACAATATTGGCAGGAACTTCTAATTCTTGCCTATATAGTTATTCCTCCCGGATTTATCGGAGTATTCGTTGATGTCGCCCTATTAACGGCAAAATTCTCAGCTTTCCTCCTGCACTATCTAGGCTTTGAAGTTGTGCGGAAAGGGGTTTTGCTAATTCTGGAAAAGGGCAGCGTAGAAGTTTATCACGGCTGTTCGGGGGTGAATGGGATGCTACAATTGTTAGGATTGGCTCTGGTTTTCTTGCTGATGTTTCCTACAACGGTGGGTCAGAAAGTTATATTGCCACTCGTGGCAATAATTACTGCATTTGTAGTTAATGCTGCGCGAGTTGGTCTCATGGCCGTGCTGGTATCGCTATCTCAACCCGAAGCATTTAAATACTGGCACCAAGGAAATGGTTCAGTAATATTTTCGATGATTGCTGTATTTATTTTCGGGCTATTCTGCTGGTTTGCTATTTTGAAAGACCAACCCCCAAATAAGGAAGGACAGAATTGCTAATGGCTATTACCTCTTGGAAACCACTTAGGCTTTCCCTGTTGGCTGTTACTTTGGGAGGGGTTTTGTTGGTTGCCGGAAAATTGGTTTTCTATCCATCTGCCAACAATAATCTGGCAACCCCGTTTGAGTTTCCCGCGTCGGTGCCTCTAGCCGATTGGAAACTAAACAAGAGCGAGCCACTGGCAATTAAGGACAATTCAGGATTCAAAGCTGCCAGGAAATATGAATATCAAAAAAATAGCATGGCTCTAGACATAGAGATGCGGTATGCGGTAAACACCATTGGAGATGTGGAAGGTATGATGAAGGGACATACTATTCTCAAGTCGAATCCTGGTAAACTAACATTGGCAAACACTCAAGGCGCGGGGTTTCACGGACTTTTGCAACAGGAAAATCGACTGTATTTGAGTTCGTGTATCAATCCTCATGGCAGTGCTACAGTAACTTCCCAACAGTTTAGATATAATCGAAATACTCGCGATTGGCAGCCAAACCGTATTCTGTTTTGGTTGTTGGGTAGGGGAAATATTCAAGACCGACGCTGTTTGTGGACTCAGATGTCTGTGCCTTTGGATAAAAAAACTCCAGAAGAGGCCAAAAAAATTCTAGAGAATGCTTGGGTTTCTTGGTATGGGTGGTGGCAGCCGCGATTCCCCGAGCCTTGACTCGATTCAGTCGATTTTAGCTTTTAGCTTTTAGCTTTTAGATTTACTCCACAGGAGAATCTGGAAGCTTGAACAAGAGTCTAAAATTTTTGGCTCTCCACGACTTTTGTCGGGGACTTGTATCCGTTCTTTGGGCGGGGTCAAGAGAGATTTTTCTTAACAGCAACTCTGATTATTTTATGAATGACTTACAAGGCGAACAAGGTTTTTCTATCTACAGACTGCGTTGGATTGGCTACGGTCTATTAATTTTGTCTGTATTAGATACGATCGCAGTTCTTATACCAGCCAATTTTGGCAATCGTCTCTGGGAATTGCAAACGATTGGGGCTGTAGTGGAACGGGTGCCAGTTCCTTTACTGGCAATGGCGCTGATCTTTTTTGGAGAAGGGTACGATCGCAGAGGTTTGGAAGACGTTTTTTTGAAGGTTTTGTCTTGGGTGTGTCTGCTGCTAGGTCTGCTTTTTCTGTTGATGCTACCTTTGGGAATTTTTGGCACTATCTACGTCAACAACCAAAACAACCAGCAAATTACTACTCAAGCAAATCAACAATTAGCTCAGTTGCAGCAGGTGGAAGAACGGCTGAATAAGGGTAGCCCTGAAGATTTAAGGAATTTGGCGGGGGAACTTACCCGTTTGGGGGTACAAGCGGATACGCAAAACCCCCAGCAATTGAAAGAGCAAATTCTTTCGAGAATTACTCCGGCTAAGGAACGGTTACAGACGCAAAGTGCTGCGGTTCAGTCTAGTCAGCGCTTGGGGTTATTTAAAAATGCTATTAAGTGGCTGCTGGGCGCGCTGATTTCTAGTGTTTTGTTTTTTACGCTGTGGCGCGGTACTGACTGGGCTCGGGAGTAGTTTTGAGTTTTGAGTTGAGAGTTTTGAGCTAGTAAGGTGCGCCTAGCGCACCCCGAGAGCGTTATTGAGGACTAAGATGCGCTCTGTGTACGCAGCCGGTTTCTTGGTGGTGAAGCATACCCTCAAACCCTGCAAATTTTGTTGGGGGAGCGCTCGCTCTTTTTCTTTTCAAAAGATATCGGTAATAAATCTTGTTTATTGCCGATAGCCAACACCTAGAATGAGGCTAATCCGTCGTTAGCGCAGCCCTCGAAGACGATCGCACTTTGAGAGGGGTGGCATGGTGCAATCCCCAATTTAAAATCAAAAATCAAAAATCAAAAATCTAGAACCTAAAATCTAAAACCTAAAATTCACAATCTAAAACCTAAAACCTAAAATCTAAAATCTAAAATCTAAAATCTAAAATCTAAAACCTAAAATCTAAAATAGATTGATGGTATTTTCTAGTTTGTCCGCAATGCCTTCAACCCAGTTTTCATCTTGTTTTGTATAGCTGCGGGGCGCGTTAGCACCTAAGATTAAAACGCCTTGGGTGCCGATTGGCTGACAGATGACTCCTTGAGTATTTTCTGGCAAATAGTCAAATTCAATTCGCCCCGGATAAATATTGAGATTTACTAAATAAACTGGTTTATTTTTGTCGAGCACTCGCTGCAAAATCGGCCCTGGTTTGACTTCGGGATTGATGCCTAAAATGCCGCGCCGCAATAAAACTTTTCCCTGATACACAATTACGATCGACCTTGTGGCGGTATTTGTCAACAGCAAACGCGACGCCCAGGCTAATTCTATTTTCACTGCCTCCGGCAAATCCGGCGCAAATTCAAAACCTTCTTCGCCGATAAGTTTTACGGAATCGGGCGATCGCGCTTGCACCTGCTGCCACAGCAAACCTGTTAAAATCAGCAGAGCGCTAATAATTACTCCCAAAGCGTCCGATCGAGCTTGAGAATCTGTAATTTGCTCTGTCAACAAGCGGTTGACCATTAGCAGCGTACCTGCTAACCCTCCTGCAACTAAGGGCAATTGCCGCAAAACTTTATTGGGATCAGATTTAGTCATTAGTCATTAGTCATTAGTCATTAGTCATTGGTAATTGGTAGTTGGTAATTTAACTAATGCCAACTGCCAACTGCCAACTGACTTTATCCTACTTCTCCAATTTCGACAATTCGCTGGAAGAGATAGCCTGTGCCACGGGCGGTGAGAATTAATTCGGGATTGCTGGGGTCGTCTTCCAACTTTGCCCTAAGCCGCGAGATGTGAACGTCCACTACGCGGGTGTCTACGTGGCGTTCTGGCGTGTATCCCCAGACTTCCTGCAAAATTTCCGATCGCGAAAAAGGCTCTCCAGAACGGCTGACAAGCAGTTCTAACAGGCTGAATTCCATGCCCGTGAGGCGAATTCGTTCGTCGCCTTTGTAAACTTGGCGCTTGTTGGTGTCAATCCTAATATTGGTGACGTGGATGACTCCGGAGCTGGGAATTCCCGATGCGCCGTTTTTGTCAACCCGGCGCAGTACCGAACGGATGCGGGCTTCGAGTTCTTTGGGAGAGAAAGGTTTGACGACGTAATCGTCGGCGCCCAATTCTAAACCGGTGATGCGATCGGCTACGTCTCCCAAAGCAGTTAGCATGATGATGGGCACGTCGGATTCCTTTCGCAACTCCTGACAGACGCCGTAACCGTCTAGCTTCGGCATCATCACGTCCAAAACCACTAAGTCGGGTTCGGTGTTGCGAAATGTTTCGAGAGCTTCTTCGCCGTCAGCAGCGGTGACGACATCGTAGCCAATCATGGAAAGGCGAGTCTCCAGAATGCGGCGGATACTGGCTTCGTCATCGACTACCAGAATTTTTTCTTTATGGTTTTCCAAGTTACCGAGCACTCCTTAAGTTACATTTCAGATAATGTTAATTTTTTGTACCCTATCATAGAAGACACCAATTGAATCATATGTGGGGCTCGGTCTGAAAGCTTGATAATTGCTTTAACTCAAACTTTTCTAAATGTTATGGTGACTATTTATCATATTGACACTCCCCGACCTCAAGGCGCAGGGATTTTTGGTTCCGCGTCGTGACTTGCTGAGATAGGTTTGCACCAACCTCAGTAGCGGTCTCAACTCCCCAAACGTTTATTGGACTCGTCCAAAAGTTCCGACGTGCCCCGCCGTACTTAATCCTCGACTCAGGATATTTCTAGCTGCATTGTGGTCTCTATCTAGGACGCATCCACACTGACAAGCATGGGTACGGGTGGATAGAGTCTTTTTCACCACTGTCCCACAGCTAGAGCATTCAAGGCTCGTATAAGCTGGATTTACCGCAATCGTGATTTTCCCAAACACCTTGCCGAAATATTCCAGCCAAATACGGAACTGATACCAAGATGCGTCGTTAATCGATTTTGCAAGGCAGTGATTCTTTACCATATTTTGCACTCTCAAATCTTCATAGGCCACTACATCGTTTGATGTGATTACGCACCGCGCTAACTTGACAGCATGGTCTTTACGTTGCCTACTTATTTTGAGATGCCTCTTACCCAGAACCACCCGTGCTTTGCGACGATTGTTTGAACCCTTGACCCGCTTTGATAAGCGCTTTTGGGCCTTCTTTAATCTCAATTCACCTGTGCGGAGGAATCGGGGATTGATTGCTGTTTCACCGTTTGAATCGGTATAGAATTCCTTCAAACCCACATCTAACCCTAGAGCATTACCCGTTGCGGGGATAGATTCAGAGCGGTCTACGGAAATACTAAACTGAACATAGACACCATCAGCTCTCTTCACCAGTCGAACCCGTTTTACTTGATCTAAGCTATAGAAAAGCAGAGTGCGAGTCCCTTTCAGCTTGAGTTTACCTATCCCACATTTATCGGTGAAGGTGATTGATTTTCGGTCTTCTGCCAGTTTCCACCCAGAGGTTTTGTATTCTACAGAGCGACAATTTTTCTGGAATTGAGGGAAACCATTTTTCTTGAGAGTCTTTTTCTGGCAATTTTCGTAGAACCGAGTTATTGCAGCCCATGCCCGTTCTGCACTAGCCTGCCTTGCCATAGAATTTAATCTATTTGCAAAGTCAAACTCTTTTGCCAGAACAGCACAGTTCCGAGACATCTCTAACCAAGACTTAGCGTTGCCATCCATCCACAGCCTGAGCGATTTGTTCCGAATAAACTGAGTTATCCGAATCGCCTCGTCTACTGCAACGAACTGAAACGCTTTGCCGTAGGCTTTGAACTCAAGAACTAGCATGGTATTTCCTCCTATTCTTATAGTAGCACACCTAATATAAGAATGGCTTGAGATGCTACTATGGATTAACAAGTAGCCCTGAAGTGCGGGGCTTTAGACCCATCTTTTTGGTAAACAATGCCTAAGCCTCGAATACAATATATTTGTCGGGAATGCGGGTATGATTCACCACAATATTTTGGCAGATGTCCTAGCTGTCAGAAGTGGGATTCTTTTGACGAGCAGTTAGAGCAACCTACTGCTGGTGTGCCGCGGGCTGGTTTAACTGGGGTGACAACTAAGACAGTGGGCGGTTCGCCCCCTGATAAGTCGAAGGGTCAACCAAGGGTATCTTTCAGATTATCGCAGATTTCCGACCAAACTCAGTCTCGCTGGCCTTCTGGCTACGGGGAACTCGATCGAGTTTTGGGAGGCGGGATTGTTCCGGGTTCGCTGGTGTTGATTGGCGGGGAACCGGGAATCGGGAAATCGACGCTGCTGTTGCAGGTAGCGAATATGTTGGCCCGTAAGGATCGCATACTGTATGTCAGTGCGGAGGAGTCCGGTCAGCAGGTGAAGTTGCGATCGCAGCGTTTGGGCGTGGCTAATCCGGTTGAATTGTCAAGTAATGGCGGACATAAATCCGGCAGCAACGGGGAAGCTAAAAGGGATTCCGAGGATCATTCAGCGGAGAATTTCTACTTGCTTCCAGAGACGGATTTAGAAGTTGTTTTGCGGGAGTTGGAAGCGCTGAAACCGAATGTGGCGGTGATTGACAGCATCCAAACTATTTATTTTGCTAGTTTAACATCGGCTCCGGGTTCGGTGGCTCAGGTGCGGGAATGTACGTCTGCTTTGATGCAGGTGGCGAAACGGGAAAATATTACTTTATTTATTGTCGGTCACGTTACGAAAGATGGAGCTTTGGCTGGGCCGAGGGTTTTGGAACATTTGGTAGATACTGTACTGTATTTTGAGGGCGATCGCTTTGCTTCTCATCGACTTTTGCGATCGATGAAAAACCGTTTTGGCGCGACTCATGAAATCGGTGTTTTTGAAATGGTAGCCAACGGTTTGCGAGAAGTAGATAATCCGTCGGAGTTGTTTTTAGGGAATAGAGATGAATTTTCTCCGGGTACTTCGACGACTGTTACTTGCGAAGGAACTCGACCGATTTTAGTGGAAATTCAGGCATTAGTCAGCCCTGCGAGTTTCGGTTCGCCGCGCCGTACTACTACTGGTGTGGACAATGCTAGATTGCAGCAAATTTTAGCTGTTTTGGAGAAAAGGGTGGGGATTCCTTTATCTAAATTAGATGTGATTTTGGCGACGGTGGGCGGGTTGAAGGTGGACGAACCGGCCGCGGATTTGGCAGTTGCGATCGCCGTTGTGGCCAGTTTTCGCGATCGGGTAATCGATGCACGCACAGTTTTGCTCGGAGAAGTTGGTTTGGGGGGACAGGTGCGGCCGGTTTCGCAATTAGAGTTGCGGCTGAGGGAGGCGGCGAAATTGGGTTTCAAAAGAGCGATTATTCCTAAGAATCAGCCCGTACCAGAATTAGGGATGGAGATTATTCCGGTGGCGAAGGTAATTGATGCGATTATCGCAGCGATTCCAGCTACTCCGGCTCAGTTGCAGTCTGGTGATATGGAGTTACAGTCTGTTGATTTGGAGGAAGATGATTTGTTTAATTGAGTTAGAATGGTGATGTGGGAAATTGATAGTAAAAAGGCAGTAATTATGTATCAAGTAGACATTATTGAGGCCAAAGAAAAGCGTGTGGGATTAATCGAAGCGACGATGAGAGGCGAAGAAGTGGCGATTACTCAAGATAACCAGCCTGTTGTAAAATTGATAGTAATTCCTAAACAAGCTAAACCCAATCGGCAAGCAGGAAGTGCCAAAGTAATGGTTTGGATGTCCGATGATTTTGACGAACCGCTAGAAGAGTTTAAGGAGTATATGGAATGAGGTTGTTGTTGGACACTCATACTTTCATTTGGTATACGACAGACAGTTCGAGACTCACCGCAACAGGGCGATCGCTAATTGACCACGGAGAGAATGATATTCTCCTCAGTACAGCTAGCGTCTGGGAAATGGCTATCAAACATAATATAGGCAAACTGAGTTTTAGTAGGTCTTTTATGGAGTTTATCAAGCAGCAGATCGCAGTTAATAGAATTAATATACTGGAAATAACTTTCGATCAAATTGAGGTTGTGGCTTCACTGCCTTTGCATCACGGTGACCAATTTGATAGGCTGATAATTGCACAATCTGGCATTGCTTAATCTGGGTATGAAAAAAATAAGTTAAAAATCCAGAAGCTTTGTGGATACTGGTTTCTATGATTTGCATATTTAGTCTTTCATACCGTAAATCACCAACGCCCCTTTTTTGAGGTACGTTTTCACTAAAACATGAACAAATCAAAAAGACGTAAAAATCAGTGGTCAAATGAACTAAACGACATCATTCGAGGTGCATCGGGTGGCTTTTTGTTCGGGATTCCCCTGCTTTATACGATGGAGGTTTGGTGGATCGGTTCGTATACTAAACCAGCGGAAATGTCGATCGCGATCGCAACTACTTTTGTCGTCGTTTTCTTGCTGACTCGCACTGAAGGTTTTCGCAAAACTAAGGATATCCGCTGGCTAGATGCTGCAATCGATACCGTAGAAGCGATCGCCATCGGCATTGTCTGCGCGGCTTTTGTCCTGTTTTTGCTCAGGGAAATTACGCCGGAGACTCCGCTGCAACAAACTTTGGGGAAAATCATCTTTGAAGGCCTGCCGTTTGCCTTGGGAGTGGCCTTAGCAAGCGGTTTCTTGAGTGGCGATCGCTATCAAAGTTCAGACAGCGACAACGAACCTACGATTAATCCAACTGTAGCAGATATCGGCGCTACTTTAATCGGCGCGATGATCATTGCTTTCAACATCGCCCCTACTGACGAAATTCCCATGCTAGCGGCAGGTATTTCGCCCCCTTGGCAATTAGCAATTATCGCCGCCTCGCTGCTAATTTCCTACGGTATTGTATTTGTAGCAGGCTTTACTTATCAAGCAAAACGGCAGCAGCAGCAAGGGATTTTTCAGCGTCCCCTCAGCGAAACTGTCATGGCCTATTTAGTGTCGCTGGCAGCTTCTGCATTTATGATGTTTTTCTTCCAAAAACTCAGTTTTGACGACCCCTGGTCGATTTGGTTGAGCTATACGTTAGTATTGGGATTGCCGGCCACAATTGGCGGCGCGGCGGGGAGGTTGACCGTATGAGTGAAAGTAATAAAGAACAGCAGCCAAAAAAAACTTTTGCTGAATGGGCGACATTTGCGATCGCCTGCTCGATCCTTTCTCTCCTCATCGGACTCGTACTCTACAACTGGCTGGCTAAAAAGCAGGAACCTCCGGTTATTTCTGTCACTCGCAACGCGCCTATTCGCGAAACTCAAGGGCAATTTTACGTGCCGTTTACAGTTACCAACACGGGCGGCGAAACTGCCGAATCAGTGCAAATTATTGCCGAATTGCGCGTCAACGGTGAAGTCTTGGAATCCGGCGATCAGCACATTGATTTTTTGTCAAGCGGCGAAACTCAAGAAGGAGCTTTTATCTTCAGCCGCAACCCCAGTCAAGGTCAATTAATTGTGCGAGCGAGCAGCTACAAACTGCCTTAACACAGATCAAACTCGGCGGTTAAAACCTTTTCACCTCTGTGAACTCTTCCTCTTCCTTCGCGCCCTTAGCGTCTTCACGGTTCGTTCAATCTAAAAACCCCCTTGCGCGTTGGCATTTATTGCTATATTCTGCGCCAGCGCGATTTCAATGGGTTTGGAATTGCGTCGAACTAACGCTTCACCGCATTGTGTTCCCACTTCCAAACACAGCTAGAAATCAAATTCGTGCAGATATGAGCCGTAATTGGCACTAACAAATTCCCAGTAGCTAAAACGCTATAACCCAACAGCAATCCGACAGCCGTTGCCCAAACAGCATAAGGCCACTGATCCATGCCTCCCAAGTGCAGAATGCCGAAACAAAAACTCGATAAAACTAAACCGGTAACATTCAATCCCAAAGCAGACAGCATCACCCCTCGAAATAGCAATTCTTCGCTAAGTCCCGGCAGCAGTCCCAGCCAAATTAAATCCGGCCAAAACAAAGGTTTGAGCACTACTTCCAAGTAAACGTCTGCACTCCGGCGATAACCCGGCCAGAGGTGATAAACGATCGCACTGCCGCCTGTAATTGCCAGTCCGATCGCACATCCTTTGAGTAAGTCGATTCCTATCAATTTGACTGGCAAAAGCGATACAGATCCAAATAGCAACCACACTTTAGCTACCGCCAGCAACATAATTGCTGTCACGCCCATTGCTACTAAAACTTGGGTGCGCGTCAAGGGTTCAATTTCAGGATTTTCGGGAATTTTTTCTGCCACTTAATCACTTTTAGATTTGAGGTTTGAGATTTTAGATTTGTTTAGTTTAGTCAGACAAACAACGCAGGGAGGAGATGTCTGCACCCACGGAAGCTGGACTGATGCCGGCCCGCAAAGCTACCAAAACTCCGATCGCCTCTAAATATGAGTTTACCTGCAAAGCTTTGATTCCGAGTTTTTCTGGAGTCGCCTGCATCTGGGTTTTGTTGTCGCCCACAGCGATGATTTGTACCGACGATCGCCCACTCAAACTCAGAATAGCACTGCCACCGCACGCTGTGGCGGGTATCACCACCGCATCGACTCGATCAGCCCACAAACCCTGGGACTCGAAATCTCGCCTGTTTGCATAGAATTTCTCTCTTGTGGGGTGGGCATCTTGCCCGCCCAATACCTGCGACAGGCAAGATGCCTGTCCCACAGTAGGAGTGACAAATTGGGGAGCTTTGCTGAGGCCGGCAAGCACGCAAGGTAGGAAAGTATAGCCGATTTCCTCAGCAGCCGATCGCGGGGACAGGTGCGGATCGAGGGGAAGCGCAGACAACGCGGGGGCGTGGGCGCAGGGGATTTTAAACGTCCTGACGACGAGGTGACTGATCACAGCTTCCGCCCCGGCGAGGGGGTCAACTCCTTTGCCGCGGCGGTAGTTTTCGAGGGCGAGGCTGCCTTCATCGTCGGGAAATCTGGCTACAACTGCGATCGCCTCTACTCTTGCTTGTTTGATCAATTTTTCCGCAGCGCGCAATAAACTGTCTGGATTGCCGATCGTCCCCCAAGATGCCCCTGATTCAGAAATACGCAATTCTACTTGCAGAGGGCGATCGGTTAAAACACAATCGGTTATATTCAAACCCAATGTAGCTCTAGCAGCATCAACGGCTTGCAAGTGGCGCAACTGCAAGTCTGGTTCCATGCCGGCATCGAGGATTAAGCCGATGCGATTTTGATGTACCGGTTGGAGTCCCCAACATCCGGCAGCAAATTTGTCAAGGGCGTAACCTTCAACGTAGAGAGCGTTAGGTATCGGCCAATAAAGTTGAGCGCCGTTGAGGACGTTGGGGTGAGTGATCAGGGTGTCTGAAATTTGGGCGATCGCCCTAGCCACGGGCAGTGCATCTCCTGCAAAGCCCCCTATCGAGGCTCCAACGCCTGTGGGGACTATCAAAACCACTGTCAAAGGGCGGGGGTTCACGGTGTTGCCGGGGATACTTCCACGAGCACGTAGCCTTCTACCACAGCCTTTTGCCGATCGACATCCACATCTGTGACTGCCCACCGCAGGGGTTCGCCGTACTTTTGCAGTTCAATTTCAATAGCCGAGTGCAGTTGCTCGGCGGTCTCGTGGAGGTCAACTTCTGCGGAAATGAAATGGGTGGTCATAGGGCGATCCATAGTGGTTTTACCGCTAACGGTACTTAGGTCAATTTTAGCTTAGTCCTAGGATTTACCGAATTGGCGATCGTACACAATGTCTTCTTTTTCGGTTTCTATCTTCAAGTTCGATCGGGGATAAGCAACACACAGCAACACATAACCTTCTGCCTGAAGCTCCGGACTAACGCCCATGCCATCAACTTGATCAACTTCACCCTCAATAATTTTAGCAGCGCAAGTAGTACAAACCCCCGCATTGCAGGAGCTCGGCAACTCAATGCCGGCGGCGTTGGCGGCGCGGAGAATTTGTTTATCTTCGGGTACTTCTACGGTATAGGTACTGCCTTGGTGGATCAATTCAACAGTGTAAGTCTTAGACATATTTCAATTATTGGTTTTAATTCCCCAATTGGAATTTACGCTAGATTTGGAAACAAAGCAATCAGTATTTTACCGCTGTTTGTGCTTTTGTGCAATTTTATTTACAACTGCATTTTTTATTGATAATTTTTTATTAATTGGTTGGGGCGAGCGATCGGCATTTTGTCAATGACTTTTTCACAAATTATTACAAGCCTCACGGCGGAACTGTGCCACAAAGCACTTATACCTAATTAATTTTTTGCCTTCAAGCCAACAACTCATCAACCCAGGGTAAACGCATCTAAATTAATTTAACCAAAACGTGAATTTGTGCATTACTCAATAACTAAAAAAACATTCTTAAAATTCTTAATTTTAACCCTAATTGAGCAGATTAAATCAGAACCTTAAGATTTTCTGAACTTCTTATTTAAAGCCGGATAACTTGCCTTGTTAGATAGTAATAAATTTCGAGCATTAACTGGCATAGTTTAAAATTTGAACTAAATAATTATTGTCCATATAGGCTTTAGTTCATCGTTTGGAACGTGCATGAGTTCTGGTTAAACAAGCGTAATACTCCAGTCTCATCTAAAAATACGCTCATTTTTTGGCTCGATATACTTGACTTTTTACCAACACTATAACCTTAAGTTTATGACTCTTTCGGTTCCTGCTTGGCTACTCCTGATAGTTGTTTTTTCGATCTGATAGCCATTCATTAATTAGCTCTTCAGGAAAGAGTTTGATCACTTGATAAAAGTTATATTAATGGCCTTTTTCGAGGAACTCTACCCACCTTTTTTTGGATATTCCGTACTTACCGCTGCTCATTTTTCAGGAAAATGCCAAAAAAGTAAGGCCCCTATTTCAAAAATTATCAAATTTCTAAATCCAAAACCACACCTTTTTAAGAGCTTTAATTTAAGATTAATTCCCTCTACTATCTTATGAGTTATTCTTTTTTCAAAATACGCCACAATCTCTCCCAACCATCTTTTGATTGTTTCTACACTCTCTTTATAGTAGGGTTGTGCCTTTTTTACAGCACTTCCGGGTGTTATGAGGTACAATAAGAATAGATTAAAAAAATACATCAATGAAAGCATATTCAGTTGATCTGCGAAAAAAAATAGTAGCAGCCCATCAAGAACAGAAGCTGTCGATCAGAAAAACAGCAGCCATATTTTCCGTCAGTAAAAGCTTAGTTCAAAAACTGGTCAAGCAACAAAAAACCGAGGGAAATTTACAGCCGAAGCCCAGGGGGAAACCGAGATACAGTCCTGTGAATAATTCCACAGCAGAGTTGAGAGAAATAGTGGCACTACATCCCGATGCAACCTTACTAGAATTGTGTGAGTTATTTGCCGAACGGACGGGAAATTGGGTGGGTAGAACAGCCATGTGTAACGCGTTACAGAAGTTGGGATTAAATCGTAAAAAAAAACAGTCAGGAGTAGCCAAGCCGGAACAGAAAGAGTCATGAAGTTAAGGTTAGAGTATTGGGAAAAAGTCAAGCATATCGAACCTCTCAATCTAGTATTTTTAGATGAGACTGGAGTATTGCTAGGTTTAAACCGAACTCATGCACGTTCCCAACGAGGAACGAGAGCCTATGCGGTTAAACCTTTTTACCGAGGGAAAAAAGTCACAGTAATCGGTGCAATTAGTATCAAGCGAGTAGTGGCACTCATGACAATGGATAACTCAATGGATGGCAAAGCATTTGAGGTATTTATCGAAAAATGTTTAGTGCCACAGTTGTGGTCGGGAGCAGTAGACGTGAATTGATAATTTACCCGCGCATAAAGTAGATTCAATTACATCGATGATTGAATCTGTGGGTGCTTCTATTTTATGTTTGTCCCCATACTCTCCGGATTTTAATCCGATTGAATTATGGTGGTCGCAACTTAAATCTTTATTGCGAAAGTTTTCGCCAACGACCACTAAAATGGTTGATACGATAATTGCTGTGGCTCTTGACTTAATTAATCCGAAACATCTCAAAAACTGGTTTACTAATTGCTGCTACTGTACCTCATAACATCCGGAAGTGCTGTAAACAATCGGTTAATTCTAATATCCGTCACCCAAATTATTACTATTTTCAAATAAACTGTAAAAATATTCTTTTAAAGTGTGCATATTTTCTAGTATTTCTGAAGCATTTATTACTTGTTGTAATTTTAATTATTGTTGCTGGACAAGTTTTTTTCTAGTTTCAACAAGGTATATTTACTTGCTTTTAAACTATCCAATATTTTTGCTTTTTCTTTCAATTTTAGCGAGGATGATGCCTTTTTTTTGTCGATTCTCGCCTGATTTAATTCCTCATGAATCATTTTTGTCACATGAAATTTATCTACCTACCTTTAGAACCTGAATGGGAAGCTCGATTCGAGCCAAACAGTTACGGATTCAGACTCTTGTCGCTCATCCCATGATGCAATAGAAGCTATTCATACGGTAATCGCGCAAAAAGCCAAATATGTGCTGGGCGCTGACATTACCAAATGCTTTGACGGCGTGCGACGTGAAAGTCGTGTGTTAGGCGCATCAGCGCTATATGACAGAGAGGTCGTCCTCTCTAGGGATTCTCTT